>NZ_JAMXRY010000060.1:0-31183 GCF_024124525.1 Halomonas sp. OfavH-34-E
GGCTGCCCCTGGAGCCCTGCGCCACGCCGCGAGAGGAAGCGCTGACCCGCCACGCCAGCCGCCTGCTGGTGGCGGCGTTGCATGCCGCGCCCTGCGGTGTCGAGCGCATGAGCGTCGAGGTGCCAGGCGTGGTCGAGACCTCCAACAACCTGGGCGTGGTCAGCCTCGAGAACGGCCGCTTTCACCTGTGCGCCCTGGTGCGTTCACTGCGCGACAGCGCCACCATGGATCTGGCCGAGCGCTTCACCGCGCTGTTCGAGCTGATCGGTGCCCGCACCCGGGTCGAGAACGGCTACCCCGGCTGGACGCCTCAGCCCGACAGCGACCTGCTCAAGCGCTTCTGTGAGCTGCATCGTCAGCGCCTGGCGGTGGACCCGGAGATCAAGGTCATCCACGCCGGGCTCGAGTGCGGGATTCTCGGCGGCAAGTACCCCGAGCTTCAGATGATTTCCTTCGGCCCCCTGATTCGCGGCGCCCACTCGCCGGACGAGCGCGTCGAGATCGCTTCGGTGGAGGAATTCTACGGCCTGCTCAAGGCGCTGATCGGCGACCTGGCCGAGGGCACCCGCTGATATGAGGCTGAGATGAGTCCGGCCCTCGAGTCACTGTTCGCCCAGCCCCTGGCGCCGGCTCTTGCCGGAGTCTCGCTGCTGGCGATTGCGTTGCTGGCGCTGGCCTGGCGAGGGTATCGACAGGGGCCGCGGCGTGAACAGGCCCTGGCAGCAGAGCTCGAGACGACCAAGGCTCAGCTCGAGCAGCGGCGCGAGGTCGCACGCCAGCTCGAGCAGGAGCTGGCCATCAGCGATGCCCAGCTCGACGCCAGCCGAGAGCAGCTCGAGACCCAGCGGGGCGAGCTCGGCGTCGCCCGTCAGCAGCTCGCCGATGTGCGTGAGCACAACGCCCGCCTGGAGACCGAGCGCGAGCAGATGGCGGCGCGTCATCGCGAGCAGATGGCGCTGGTGGAATCCTCCCGGGAGCAGCTCAAGCAGGAATTTCATCGGCTCGCAGGCCAGGTCTTCGACGAGCGCCAGCAGGCCTACCAGACCCAGAGCCGCGAGGGACTCGAGTCGCTGCTCAAGCCGTTTCGCGAGCAGGTGGACCAGTTCCGCCAGCGGGTCGAGGACCTGACCGGACAGCACAGCCGCGAGGCGGTATCGCTCAAGGCCCAGATCGAGCAGCTGGCGGGTCTCAACGCCCGCCTCGGCGAGGAGGCGGCGGGGCTTGCCCGGGCGCTCAAGGGCGACCAGAAGGCCCAGGGCGGCTGGGGCGAGTTGATGCTGGAGACCGTGCTGGAACGCAGCGGCCTGCGGCGCGACATCGAGTACCGCCGCGAGGTGTCGATGAACGGCGAGCAGGGACGCCAGCGTCCCGACGCCATCATCTACCTGCCCGAGGATCGCCACCTGATCGTCGACGCCAAGGTCTCCCTGACCGCCTGGACCCGGGTGGTCAACGCCGACGACGAGACCGAGCGCGAAAGCGCCATGAGCGCTCACCTGACCTCGCTGCGCAGCCATATCCGCGGGCTCGCCGCCAAGGACTACCCGGCCCTGCCGGGGCTGCATTCGCCGGACTTCGTGTTCCTGTTCGTACCGGTGGAGCCGGCCTTCGCCGCGGCCTTCGAGCGTGATCCCTCGCTGTTCCAGGAAGCCTTCGACCGCCAGGTGGTGGTGGTCACCCCGACCACCCTGCTGGCCAGTCTGCGGACCGTGGCGGGACTCTGGAGCATGGAGCGCCAGAACGAGAACGCCCGGGTCATCGTGTCCCGGGCAGAGCGCCTGCTGGCCAAGTTCTCTGGATTCGTCGACAGCCTCGACGACGTCGGCAAGCACCTGGAGCGCGCCAGCGCCAGTCATCACCAGGCGATGAACCGGCTGTCCCAGGGCCAGGGCAGCCTGGTCGCTCAGGCGCTCGAGCTCGAACGCCTCGGCGCGCGGATGAAAAAGCCGCTGCCGGAGGAGCTCAAAAGGGCGGCTCAGTCGCCGGCGACGCTGGGCAACGATGGTCAGGCCGTCGACGACGCCTGAAGTGACCCTCGTAAACGACGACGCCCCGCTCAAGCCGAGCGGGGCGTCTTCCTTTGCACTGCGTGGGTCGCCAGGGGGTCAGCCCAGGTAGGCGCCCAGCATCCACACGGTCTTTTCCTGCTCGCGGATGTAGTCTCCGACCTGGGAGGCGGTGCCTTCATCGTCGGCGTCAGAGGCCACGGACAGGATCTCGCGCTGCAGTTCGATCAGCCGCTGGTAGCCTTCCAGCACGCCGCGCACGCAGGCTTCGCCGTCATGCACGTCCTTGGCCTCGGTGATGCGCGACAGCGAGATATAGTCGCTATAGGCGTGAACCGGCTTGTGTCCGAGGGTCAGGATGCGCTCGGCGACCTCGTCCACCTTGGCCAGCAGGTCGGTGTAGAACTCCTCGAATTTTTCGTGGAGTTCGAAGAAGTTCGAGCCCTTCACGTTCCAGTGATAGCCACGAACGTTCATGTAGAAGATCTGGTAGTTGGCCAGGAGCTCGTTGAGCTTTTCGGCCAGATCGCTGGCGCTGCCTGAATGCAGGCCGATGGCGTTAGTGTCGCTCATGCAATACCTCCTTGATCGCTGTGTTCCAGTCTATCCCTAAGGGAGGGCGTTGGAGAGTGAATCTCTTCCATCGCCACGATAGCGTCCATTGATGACGCCTGCCTATGACGTAGGGATGACATAGGGACGACGAAGGCCGCTTTCAAGGGCAGCCCTGTCACCTCGGTAGGCCGGGCCTCCCTTCAACGGCCGATGGCCTGGAGCGTGCGAATCAGGTTCTCGCTTCGATCGGCGAGCAGCTCGGCGCAGCGTTCCAGCGCCTCGTCCAGTGCCATCGGGCCGTCGGCCAGGGCGAAGGCGGCGCTGACGCCCTCGTCCAGCGCCGCCTGCCAGCCTGGTGCCATACGACCGGCCAGCACGATCACCGGCACCCCCTTGGCGCGGGCCGCCCGCGAAATGCCGATCGGGGTCTTGCCCGACAGGCTCTGGCCATCGAGCTGACCCTCGCCGGTAATCACCAGATCCGCTCGTGCCAGGCGTTCGTCCATGCCGGCCTGTTCCATGATCATCTCGATACCTGGGCGAAGCTCGCCGCCAAGGAAGGCAGCGACGGCAAAGCCCATGCCTCCGGCCGCGCCCGTGCCGGGGGCGTCGCGCAGGTCCTCGCCGAGGCACTCGGCGGCCTTGTCGGCCCAGTGCGCCAGGGCGGCGTCCAGGCGCGCTACATCGGCTTCGCTGGCACCCTTCTGGGGACCGAATACCGCGCTGGCGCCGCGCTCGCCCAGCAGCGGATTGTCCACGTCCACCGCCGCCTCCACCCTGACGTCGGCCAGGCGCGAATCGAGCCCCGACAGATCCACCCGTGCCAGTCCCTCGAGTCCCGCCCCGGTGGGGGGAATCGGCTGGTCGTCGGCGTCGAGCAGACGGGCGCCCAGGGCCACCAGCATGCCGGCGCCCCCGTCGTTGGTGGCGCTGCCGCCCAGGGTGATCAACAGGCGTTCGGCGCCAGCGTCCAGGGCGGCCAGGATCAGCTCGCCGACGCCGTGGGTGGTGCTGTCCAGCGCGGTGCGCTCTGACGAGCTCAGCGCCTGCAGGCCGCTGGCCTCGGCCAGCTCGATATAGCCGGTGCGGGACTCTGGGTGCCAACCCCAGGCGGCCTCGGCGGGGCGCCCCAGGGCGTCCTGTACCCTGACGCTGCGTTTTTCGGCCCCGGTGGCGCCGAGCAGGGCGTCGAGGCTGCCCTCGCCACCATCGGCCATGGGGCACTCGTCGATGGTGATGTCCGGGTCGGCGCGGCGGGCCCCCTCGGCAATGGCGCGGGCGGCGTCGCTGGCGGGCAGGGCATCCTTGTAACTGTCGGGGCAGATCAACAGGTTCATGGTCGGTCCTCTGGTGAAAAGGTGGGCGCACGCCTGAGGGGCGACAGGCGGATCGCCGCTGGGCCCGAGGTTCGGCTGGGCGAGCGTTTGCCCGTGGCTCGGGACAGCGTAGACTCTTGACAGTATTTCACGCCCCTGGCTGGGAGGTCCTGATGCAAATGTACAAAAATTTGCCCGATAGAGGCCGCAACATTTGGGCGAAATGCTCATCAGTGGCGGTGCTGGGCCTGTTGCCCTGGCTAAGCGCCTGTCAGAGCACGCCTCAGCAGATGCCGGTGGCGGAACCCGCTCCCTCGTCCGGGTGTCAATGGCCGGTGGTAGCCGGCTCGGTATCCCTGGCCGATGTGGTCACGGTGCTGGAAGGCCGCGACTTCCTGGTGCGTGATACCGATACCGCACTCGGGGTGGTCAGCGCCGAGAAGACCGAGCGCACCACCTACCATAACGCCGACGCCGTGCGCCCACGCCTGGGCGGCTTCGTGCTGGGTGGCAGCGGTGGCCACGTCGGCGCCGGCGTAGGGGTCGGCTTTGGCTCCTGGGGCTGGGGTACCAACGACGATGCGACCCGGGTCGAGCGGGTCTCGGTGGCGCTGGATGGCCAGGACGTCCGTCTGACGCGGGATATTCGCCTGTTTGACTGGACCGGCCAGCTACGTGAGTCGCGCACCGCCAGTGACGCCGACTTCTGTGCATCGGTGCGTCAGCAACTGGCGTCGGTGGCATCCAGCAGCGGGGGTGTGCAATGACGCGAAGGTGGACATCAGTATTGGGAAAGGCCCCCGGAAAGAGACTGCTGAGCCTGTCCGTGGTGCTGATGGCCGTCGGGCTGTCGGGCTGCGCCGGCTCATCATCGATGGCCGAGCCGCCGCGCCAGATGCTGGTCGCGGTGGCGCCCGGGCCGGCCCTGAACGAAACCCTGGCGATGCTGATGGAGCAGGGCTACGTCGTCACCCAGGCCGACGGCGAACTGGGGCGTATCGATGCCTCTTTGGCACGTCCGCCGGGCTATCGCCTCGAGGCGCGGGTCGAGCCTGCCGGCGCCTCCGGTGCCAGCGTCTCGCTGCAAGGCTACCGTAGCGGGCGGCGCCTGCCGCCTGCGGTGGTGGAACCCCTGTTTGTCGAACTACAAGGAAGACTCGCCCGTTGATCTATCTCTCGCGTGCTGTGGCCGGATTTCAGGCCGCTTTGGACTTGCATCGCCGCGCCGTGGCGGCATTTCTTCTGTCTCTCGCGCTGGGCGCCGGCCTGTGGCTGGCGCCCGCCACACCGGCGATGGCGCACCCCCATAGCTGGGTGGATCTGTCGGTGACGCTCGAGACCGACGACCAGGGGCGGGTCACCGCCCTGCGCCAGGTATGGCGCCTGGATCCCTTCTACAGCCTGGTGCTGCTCGAGGAGGCTCGCGCCGCCGAGGACGGCCAGGACGCCGCGCTGGATCGGCTGGGGGGCGACATGCTGGTCAATCTTGCGCCCCGGGACTTCTTTACCGAGGCCGAGGTCGACGGCCAGGCGCTGGCCTTCGCAGCGGTCAGCGAAGCCACAGTGATGGCCCGTGACGAGCGCGTGGTGCTGCACTTTCGGCTGCCGCTGGCCGAGCCTCAGGACCTTGCCGGCAGTACCCTGGAATATCGCGTCTTCGATCCCTCCTACTACGTCGAGGTGGTGCACGAAGCCGACGACGAGGGGCCTCTGGCCCAGGCGTTGAGCGTGCCGGATGCCTGTCAGGCGTCGATCATCGTCGCCGACCCCGATCCCGAGAAGGTCATGGCGGCGGCCCAGCTCGATGTCGACGATAGCGCCCCCCAGGGGCTCGGTCGCTTCTTTGCCGAGACGGGGCGGGTGTCATGCTGAGCAGGCAACGCCCCTGGCTGCAGCTGGTTCTTGCACTGGGCGTGGTGGCGGTGCTCATCCTGGCGCTCGAGGCCAGCGGAGCGCTGGACGCCCTCGGACACTGGGTCATCGCCATGCAGGCCGACCTGCACCGCCGCTTGACCCAGGCGGTAACGCTGCTCGACCGGACGCCTTCCTCCGACGCCTGGCTGACCTTGATCGGCCTGAGCCTGTTCTACGGTGTCTTCCATGCCGCCGGGCCAGGCCACGGCAAGGCCGTGATCAGTGCCTACCTGGTCTCCCAGGGCGGAGCCTGGCGGCGGGCCCTGGCGCTGTCGGTGGCGGCCGCCCTGCTGCAGGGTGCGGTGGCCATCGTGCTGATCCTGGCGCTGGTGCAGGGACTTGGCTGGCTGACCCGGGAGGCCCTGGGCAGCGTGGTCTGGGTCGAGCGACTGAGCTTTGCGCTGGTCGCGCTGCTGGGCCTGTGGCTGAGTGCACGGGCGCTTGGACGACTGCTCAAGATCGCGCGATCCTCCCCGGCGGACCTGGCGCCTTCTCATGATGGCCACCATGGCCCTCATGAACCGCACCGCCACCACCAACACCACGGTCACCACGACTGCTGCTCAGGCCATCATCATGTCTCGCCCCACGGGCCGCGTCGGGAGGCCTGGCTTGCGGTGCTGGCGATCGGCGCAAGACCCTGCTCCGGGGCGGTGCTGCTGATGGGGGTGACCAGCCTGCTCGGCCAGCCCTGGATGGGGGTGGCTGCGGTACTGGCGATGTCGCTGGGTACCGCCTTGACGGTATCGACGCTGGGGCTTGCCAGCGTGTTGGCGCGGGACTGGGTCGCCGCTCGTGCCGCACGGACCTCCGCCGCTCGTGGTCGAGTGATGGCGCGGCTGGGCGCGCTGGTGGCGCTGACCGGGGGGCTGTTGATCGCCGGGCTCGGGATCCTGCTGATGTCTCAGGTCGGCGCCAGCGACCCCAGCCTGCCACTGATGTCCCCCGGAGGGCGACCAGGGGGACTGGGAGCCTGAGCCAGGCCGCTTCGACCTGGCTTTCGCGATGGGACCTGGGCTGTAGTCCGCTATCTGGCGGCCCGGGGCACTGCCCCGAGCTTGATCACCGTCTCGTTCAACCCTTGAAGGACAGCCCGCCTGCCAGCGCCAGGATACGGTCCTTGGTGGCGGCAAGGCTGTCCTTGTCGTAGGGCGTCGCCTGGCCCTGACCCCACACCGGGCCAGGCCAGGCGGGGTCGCCCTGGTGGCGAACGATGACGTGGATGTGCAGTTGCGCGACCATATTGCCGAGGCTGGCGATATTGAGCTTGTCGCCGCTGGCATAGGCCTTCAACGCCTTGCCGATGCGGGTGGCCTCTCGCCATAGCTGCTGCTGGTCCTGTTCGGACAGATCGTACACCTCGCTCACCTCGGCGCGGCGCGGGATCAGCACCAGCCAGGGATAGCGGGCGTCGTCCATCAGCCGCAGCTGACACAGTGGCAGTTCGGTGATGGGGTAGCTGTCCGCGACGAGGCGCGGATCGACGACGAAGTCGCTCATGCAAGGCCTCCAGGATGGTGTCCAGCGCCTAGGGTACATCAGAGCGGGTGGGCAGGGTGACAACGCAGATGATTCGAACAGAGGACGACAGATGACGCCAGTCGAGGGAGTGGCCCTGCTGCTTGCGGGTATCGTGGCAGGTTTTATCAATGTGCTGGCGGCCGGGGGCTCGATGCTGACCCTGCCGCTGTTGATGTTTCTGGGCCTGCCGCCGCAGGTGGCCAACGGTACCAACCGGGTGTCGATCACCCTGCAGAGCGTGTCGGCGGTGGCCAACTTCTTCCGCGCCGGTGCCCGTCATATCCGTCTCAGCCTGCGCCTGTCGGTGCCCGCGGTACTGGGCTCGATGCTGGGGGTGTGGCTGGCGCTCAGGGTCAGCGACGCCCTGTTCGAAACCATTTTGATGGTGGTGATGGTGGCCGCGGCGATCATCATGCTGTTGCCCCAGCCGAAGCTCGACACCCGCCCGCTGACCGTCGAGCGACTGACCCCTGGGGTCTATCTGGCGATGTTTGTCATCGGGCTCTATGGCGGCTTTCTGCAGGTGGGTGTCGGCATCCTGTTCATGATCGTGCTCTATCGCATGCTCAAGATCGATCTTGGCCAGGTCAACGCCTTCAAGGTACTGATCATCCTGGTCTACACCCTGCCGGCGCTGGCCATCTTCCTGTGGCACGACCAGGTGCGCTGGAGCTACGGCCTGGTGCTGGCTGCCGGCAGCATGACCGGGGCCTGGCTGGCGGTGAAGGTCAACATGAGTTCCCGTGGGGCCATGGTGGTCAAGTGGCTGACGGTGGCGGTGATTGGCGTGATCATCCTCAAGCTGGCGCTGTCGTGAGGGGCTTGGCACCGAAGTGAAGAGGCTTGGCACTGACGTGAAGGGGCTTCGTAGTAGCCGGACGGCGTCTGGCGTTGTGCCGTGTGGCGGATTACCTCGTCCGAGCGTTGGCTGGGAGGCTAGCGATGGGCGGTGATCGTGCTAGATTGTCAGAGGATGATGTATTTCGCTTACCTGCCTGGCTGCAAGGAGATAGGAACCATGAAAAGGATGCTGTCGTTGATTCTGGTATCAGTATTCACCCTGGCGCTGTTGAACGGCTGCAACACCGTTCGTGGGGTGGGCGAGGATATCGAGAAGGGTGGAGAGGCGATCCAGAAAAGCTCCAGCTAGCCAGAAAGGCTCGGTCTAGCCGGAAACGTTCCCGCTAGACCGAGCCAGGAAACGTAGGGGCAGCGAGAAGAACCACGGCGGTGAGCCGCCTCGTCGTCGCTGTTCTCCCCATGGGTGCTCTTTGTCGCCGTGCCTCTGCTGACTCGCGCTATCTGTTTCTCCGTCGGAACTTTCCCGCCATTGCTGTCTCCAACAGGTTCCATGTTCGTCGTCCCGACCGCCAGGTCTGTCAGTTGGCAACGAGTTGACCACGGCCTGTCCGTCAGGCGCAGCGTCGTGATAGGTTTTGAGGCGCGCTGCAGCGATACGAGGCTGGCGGGCGCTTGCACAAGGATTTCTGGCACTGGAGGCCATCGATGAAACCACTTCTTCCCCTGCTGCTGGTCGCGGCTCTGGCCGGCTGCTCGTCGTCGTCCGGCGGATCCGGCGAACCGGCACCGCTGCCGCCGGAGCGCGCTCCCATGGCCGAGGCCTGCGACGCCGAGGCGGTGCAGGGCCTGGTCGGCCAGAGCTACGACGCCAGCTTCGATGAACGGCTCAAGGCCGAGAGCGGGGCCAAGACGGTGCGGGTGCTGCGTCCCGGCGGGGTTGCCACCATGGACCTGCGGCTGGATCGCCTCAACGTGCGCCTGGATGATGCCGATGTCATCCGTGAGCTGGCCTGCGGCTGAGCGTCACGCTGCCCGCCCGGCAATCGACAAGGCCGCCCTTCGGGGCGGCCTTGTTGTGTGGACTGGTTGTGTGGACTTGTTGTGTGGACTTGTTGTGTGGACTTGTTGTGTGAAGACGTATCGAGCTGTCGGGGGATGGCACGCCTTCAGCGCTCGCCCAGTTCCTGGTTCGTTCGCATCTCTTCCTCTTCGGCCTGCTTGCGCAACTTCTTGCGCAACGCGGCTTTTTCGTAGCGCAGCTTGCGGATTGACGTGTCCAGGGTCAGCGGAGGCACCGAGGCCGGGCGGCCGTCGGGGTCCACCGCCACCATGGTCAGGTAGCAGCTGTTGGTGTGGCGAATGACCTTCTGGCGGATGTCCTCCGCCACCACCTTGATGCCGATCTCCATGGAAGAGCGGCCCACATGGTTGACGCTGGCCAGAAAGGTCACCAGCTCGCCCACGTGGATCGGTTGCTTGAAGCGCACCTGGTCCACCGACAGGGTCACCACATAATGGCCTGAGTAGCGACTGGCGCAGGCGTAGGCGACCTCGTCGAGCTTCTTGAGGATGGCGCCACCGTGTACCTTGCCACTGAAATTGGCCATGTCGGGGGTCATCAGTACGGTCATGGTCAATTCGTGCTGACCCGGTAGGCTTTGCTCTGCCATCGAAGTTTCCTCGGAATACGGTGCGCGGGGGGGCTGTTGGCGTCTGTCTGGCGCTCCACCACAGCATAACGCCTTGCCCCCCGCCAAGGGGACAAGGCGCTCGTTGAAAGTCAGTTGTCGCCTCGGCTGTACAGGCCGCCAGGCACCCGGCTGACGCTCCGGGAGGCCTCTACAGCCAGGTCAGGCAGACCGAGATGATGATACCGGTGACGAACAACTGGATCAGGCAGAAGCCCATGATGTCCTTGGCCTTTAGCCCGGCGATGCCAAGTACCGGCAGCGCCCAGAAGGGCTGCAGCAGGTTGGTCCAGGCGTCACCCCAGGCCACGGCCATGGCCGCACGGGGAATATCTACGCCAAGCGCCTGGGCGGCAGGAATGACCACCGGGGCCTGAACCGCCCACTGGCCGCCGCCGGAGGGCACGAACATATTGACGATGCCGGCGCTGAGGAAGGTCCAGAACGGCAGGCTGGTCTCGGTGGCAAAGGAGATCATCGCCTCGGACATGGTCTCGGCCAGTCCCGACTGGATCATGATGGCCATGATGCCGGCGTAGAAGGGGAACTGGATGACGATGCCGGCGCCACCCTTGATGCCCTCGTGCAGGCTGTTGAGCAGGCTCTGGGGGGTGCGGTGGAGGATGATGGCCAGGAACAGGAACATGAAGTTGACCACGTTCAGGTTCAGACCGCCGCCGCCGACGAAGTAGCTGATCAGATAGATCAGACCCGGTACGCCTACCAGCAGCGCCAGAGTCATGCTGTTCTCGAGGCGCTCGGCCGGGCGGGTGATGCGTACCCGACGGTCCTCGTCATCTCCCAGCAGCGCCGGATCGACGTAGACGCTTTCCTTTTCGCCGGGCAGCATCAGCCGGTTGACCAGCGGCACCGCGATGAAAAGAGCTAGCACGATCAACAGGTTGAAGTAGGAGAAGATCGTCTCGCTGGTGCCGATCACGCCGATCTGCTCCACCGAGAAGTGGCCATCGGTGGCGATGGTCAGCGGCACCGAGCCGGCAAGACCACCGTGCCAGACCACGAAGCCGGAGTAGGCGCTGGCCACCAGCAGGCGATAGTCCACCCGAATGACCCGGGCCAGCTCCTTGGCGAACAGGGCGCCGACCACCAGGCCGAAGCCCCAGTTGATCCAGCTGGCCGCCAGCGACACCAGGGTCACCAGCAGGATGGCGGCGCCGGCATTGTTGGCAAGGCCTGCCAGGCTCTGCAGCAGTCGCTTGACCGGCGGTGAGCTTGCCAGCATGAAGCCGGTGACCAGCACCAGCAGCATCTGCATGGAGAAGCTCAGCAGGTTCCAGAAGCCGTCACCCCAGTAGGTGAGCACGGCCATGGGCGACTGGCGTTCGATGGCGATGGCTGCTGCGGCGGCGATGATCGTCAGCAACAGGACGAAGATGTAGGGATCTGGCAGATAGCGTTCCACCAGTTTCACGGCGGGTCGTGACAATGCTCTCAGCATGGCGTGTATCGCTTCTTCTGGTTGTGAAAGAGGGCCTTCCCGGGCCACTGGGAGTCAACGGTGCCGCAGCAGGCGCCCGTGAGTCAAAACCACCTGTAAGGCAGATAACGTCTCGGCACATTCACCATCGGTGATCTTCGGCCGTCGCTCCTCAGGCGGTGTCACGCCAGCGCGTGCTGCGATAGCGAAGATAGTAGGTCACAAGTACCGCCGAGCGCACTGCGGTAAAGGTCGTAAAGGCCAGCCACAGGCCGTGGTTGCCGAGCCCCTGGGTCAGCCACCACAGCGGCAGATAGACCGCCAGGCCGATGAAGATGGAGTTGCGCATTTCGGCAATCGCGGTGGCGCCGATGAAGACCCCATCGAGCAGGTAGCTCCACACCGCGATCAGCGGCATGGCGACCATCCAGGGCAGAAACTGGGCCGCCGTGGCGCGCACCTCCGGCAGGCCGGTAAGCAGCGCGATCAGGGCGTTGCCGCCTAGCGCGAAGGCGAGGCTTGCCAGGGCCGCGGTGGCCAGCGAGCACAACGCCGCCGCGCGCACCGAGAGAGCGAAGTCATCGAAACGACGGCGACCAATGGCGTGACCGGTAAGGGCCTCGGCGGCGTTGGCGAAGCCGTCCAGGCCGTAGGAGGTCAGCATGATGAACTGCAGCAGCACCGCGTTGGCGGCCAGCACGGTGTCCCCCTGGGACGCCCCCTGGGCGGTAAAGAAGGCCTGGGCGAACAGCAGGCCAAGGGTGCGCACGAACAGGTTGGCGTTGACCGAGAACAGCTCCCGGTAGGCGCCAATGGTCAACAGTCGCGCCCGCTCGAAATGTCCACCCAGTCGGCCCAGGCGTCGACGGCACAGCCACAGCCCCAGGGCGGCGGTGGTGTAGTCGGCGATTACCGTGGCCCAGGCCACGCCGTCGCTGGTCATGTCGAGCCCCACCACGAACAGCACATCGAGCACGATATTGACGCCGTTGTTGGTCAGCAGCAGCAACAGCGTCACTCGACTGTTCTGCTGGCCGAGGAACCAGCCGAGGATGGCGTAGTTGGCCAGCACCGCTGGCGCCGACAGCAGACGAATGGCGGCATAGCTCTCGGCGAGCCCGGTAGCCTCGGGGCTTCCATCCAGTAGCCATAGCCCCAGCGCGATCAGCGGGTCACCCAGCAGGATCAGCGCAAGTCCGATCCCTCCTGCCAACAGCAACGACTGCCCCAGCAGATGGCGCACCTGATCGTCGCGCTCGCGTCCCAGCGCCTGGGAGGTCAGGCCGGTGGTCCCCATGCGCAGAAAGCCAAACCCCCAGTAGAGGAAGCCGAACAGGGTCGCGCCCAGCGTCACTCCGGCCAGGTAGCGTGAGTCGGGCAGGTGGCCGACCACGGCGGTGTCGACGAGGCCCAGCAGCGGCACCGTGATATTGGACAGGATGATCGGCCAGGCCAGGCCGGCGATGCGCGGCAGGCGTTCGAGGGTGGACGAGAAGGTGCTGGTGGAGGTCGACACGATGAAAGGCCTGTTCGGCTGAAGGCAAGGGCGCAACGGGACGGCGGCGAGGTGGGCAAGTGTCCGGTGATGGGGGAAGGGGGTCAAGGCCATGACCCCAAGGCGACGGCCTCAAGGTAATGCCGTCGCCAGGCATGGCGGTCGCGTTGCGGGAAGTGGTTGCTCAGGGCAGGGCCATGTCTGGAGTTGAAATGTCCGATATATCATTCAAGTGTCATCTCGTGTGATGAAACAATCTGTATCTCCTGTTAATCAATAGATACGTTTGGTTTCATTCTAGAGGATGACAAAAATAGTCAGGATGACTACTAATAAAGAGAGGTCGATATTAATAAAAAAGGATTAATAAAAGGCAGGAGGTATAAGAAGAAAACAGGAATCACTCGCGAAAAGCTGACGATATACAAAGAAAAAAACGATTTTACGCAGGAGTGTCAAAATGAAAGTATTCCAGCGCTTTTCCCGGGGCGAGGCGGCCCCTGTGCGCAATATTTCCACCCTGAATCACCCCCGCTACCGTGGACAGCGCGGTGCTACCGCTATCGAGTATGGCGTTATCGTGGCTCTTATAGCCGCCGCGCTTTTTCTGGTTTTCGGTGGCGGTGAAGCAGGGACACTGACAACACTTCTGGACGGCCTTCTGGATGACGTCAAAAGCGCACTTACTACCGAGGGTTGAGATGGTTTTTTAAATAATGACCTTCTTTTCGATTGGCTTCGGGTAAGTTGCGTAAGTGGTGGAGACTAGCTGATGGCAAGTTCCGGCGAAAAAGAAGGCCTTAGTCCACGTGTCTTGAGAGCAATGGCAGCAATCCTGGTGATTGTTGCCCTAGGGCTGGCAATTGTTGGCTGGAATCTAGGTTCCAAAGGGGAACCGTCTAAAGGCGCTAACGTCGCGCCAGAGACCATTTCCCCCGAACCTCTGGGCCATCCGGTTCTGGTGGCGGCCAGGGACCTGGCAGCGGGGGAGCGTCCTGCCGATCTCGAAGACGCGTTGCGCCTGGCCTACTTCCCCGAGCCGCCTGCAAGCACCTTCTCTGCTCTCGATCAGTTGCCCGACACGCGCCTGGCACGTCCTCTGGCGGAAGGCGACGTGCTGCGTGAAAGCGGCTTTGTCGGTGGCAGCGCTCTGGCCGAGGTGGTGCCTCCGGGCTTTCGCGCGGTGGGGGTCGGCATCGATGCAGTGATCGGGGGCGGAGGTTTCGTCGCCCCGGGGGATCGAGTCGACGTGCTCTATTTTGCCGAGGCTCAGGGGGAAGGTGGCGAGCGACATCGCCTGGCACGACGACTGTTTGCCGACGTGTCGGTGCTGGGGGTCGGTGAGCGACTGGTGGGTGTCGACGGTGACGACGAAAAGGGGGGAGAGCGCACCGCGGTGCTGGCGATGCCCGAGACCGAGACCGCCCGGTTGCTGCTGGCCGAGACCACCGGGCGGCTGCGCCTGGCGGTGGTGGGCAGCGAGGAGGCCGCCGGCTTTGGCGAGGGGATCGATGATCTGCGCATGATGGCAGGCGGCGCCAGCTTCCTGCCGGTATCCCTGGGTCAGAGCCTCAGTGAGCCGGGCCAGACCGTCAGCTTCGAGGAGTTGACCGGTGTCGAGCGACCGGCAGCGAAAAGTGCTCCCGCGCCGCCACAGACCGGCTATCGGGTAGTGCAGCACGTCGGCGCCAGTCGTAGCGTGGTCACCCTGCCGTGACGGCGGTGGAAGAAGCAGGCAGACAACCATAACGAGAGGCCGGTAGTCGCCGAGGGAAAGGCGAGATACCGCGCCCGCGCAGGGAACAGGAAGGACCATGACGCGAGACAATGAGATCGTCCCACGCAGATCGGGGCGCGGGGGTACGTGCGCCGGAACGCCGGTTAGCCGGCTGGCGAACGCGGCCCCTTCGGCACCGAGCCTGATGTTCGGCCTTGGGCGCAGCCTGGTGCTTGGCCTTGTATTCGGTCTGGCACTTATGCTGGCCGGTGTCACGGCAAGCAACGGCCAGGCGCTGGCGCAACAGCCGCCGCTGACCCTGGCGGTCGGCGATCAGGAGTGGCTGGGCCAGCCCGGCCGTATCACCCGCACGGCGGTGGGGCGGGGCGACGTGGTCGAGGCCCAGGTTCTGGACCCGCGTTCGCTGCTGGTCACCGCGGTGGGGCCGGGCAGCACCACCCTCAGGGTGTGGACGGCGGGGGCGAGCCAGCCCCGCGAGACGCTCATTCAGGTACGTCCCGCCGGCGGCGAGGGGCTCGAAGGCGAGTATTCGCTGGCCCCCCATTCTTCCAGCGCCGAGATCCGTGGCGTTACGAGGTCGCTGGAACGCCACGATCAAGCGGTGTCACGCTTCGCTACCCCTCCCATCGATGCCAGCCAGCAGCTAGGCCCTGTTCAGGTTCAGACAGATATCCGCGTCGTCGAGGTCAACCGCAGTCGCATGGCTTCGGCCGGCTTCTTCATCGGTCGCAACCAGGCCGGCTCCACCCGCTTCGCGCTGGGGCGCAGCGACGAGACCCTCGACTTCCTTTCTGGCGGTGCGGTGGCACCCAACGCCGGAGACGGAGGCTTCTCGATCATCCAGGTCAACACCAGCGGGGTGCTGTCGGCGATCAGTGCGCTGAGCGCCAACGGCTTCGCCTACACCCTGGCCGAACCCAGCCTGGTCAGCCTGTCGGGCCAGACCGCCAGCTTCCTGGCCGGTGGCGAGTTTCCCTTTCCGGTGCAAAGCGGCGATGACGAGATCAGCGTCGACTTCAAGGAGTTCGGTATTCGCCTGCAGCTGACGCCGACGGTGCTCGATGAGCGTCGGATCATGCTCAAGGTGGCGCCCGAGGTGTCCGAGCTCGACTTCTCCCGGGGCGTGCAGACCGCAGGAGTGGCGGTGCCGGCACTCAACGTGCGCAGGACCGACACCACCGTGCAGCTCGGCAACGGCGAGAGCTTCATCATCAGTGGCCTGGTCAGTCGCAACATCATCCAGAGCGTGGACAAGATTCCGGGGCTTGGCGATATCCCGGTGATCGGCAGCTTCTTTCGCTCCACCCGACTGGATCGCGACGAGAAGGAGCTGGTGATGATCGTGACCCCCCATCTGGTGCGGCCACTGGCTGCCGGCGTCGATCTGGGGCCGATGCCTGGGGAGGCTTTCGAGGACTATGACCCCAATTTTCTCGAGCTGATGTTCGATCCCCGTGATGCCCAGGAGATCCAGCGTGTCTCCGAGGTCGGCTTCAGTCCCTGAAGGTTGGCGTTCGACGGCTGGTGTTCGGCGATCAGGAGGATGCATGCACTTTCGTCAAAAGCGAGTCCAGGAAACTGAGCCCCAGTCCGCCCCGGTGGTGGGGCCTGGGCTGGTCAGCGAGTTGCACCAGCTGGTCATCGAGCGCCTCGAGGATGATTCGCGGGGACTGCTGGATGATCCGCTGCAGCTACGCCAGCGGGTGCGGGAGCTGATCGAGGAGACCCTCAGACTCAGGGGCTACGCGCGTTCCGACGAGTGTCTCGAGCGGCTGGTCGAAGGTGTCTGCCGCGAGCTCAACGGCTTTGGGCCGCTGGAGCCTCTGCTCGCCGATGACGGTATCTCGGACATCCTGATCAACGGCCATTCCCAGGTGTTTATCGAGCGCGGTGGTCGGCTCGAACCCTGCGCGGTCAACTTCCTCGACGACGACCATGTGCTGAGGGTGGTGCGACGCATGCTGGCCCCCCTGGGTAAACGGCTGGACGAGTCGAGCCCCATGGTCGACGCGCGACTGGCCGACGGCTCCCGGGTCAACGCCATCATCGCGCCGCTGTCGCTCAATGGCCCCAGCGTGTCGATTCGCAAGTTTCGCCGCGAGGCGCTGGGTGCCGATGACCTGGTGGCCATGGGCAGTGTGCCGCCCAACCTCATGACCTTTCTGCGCCGGGCGGTGGAAGAGCGCTGCAATGTGCTGATCAGCGGCGGCACCGGTGCTGGCAAGACCACCCTGCTCAACGTCTTGAGTGGGGCGATACCGGCCAGCCAGCGGGTGGTGACCATCGAGGACAGCGCCGAGCTGCAGCTCGCCAGCCATCACGTGGTACGCCTCGAGACCCGGGCGCCAAACATCGAAGGCGAAGGCGAAGTCGGCGCCAGCGCCTTGGTCAAGAACGCCCTGCGCATGCGTCCTGACCGGGTGCTGCTGGGGGAGAGCCGGGGCGACGAGGTGCTCGACATGCTGCAGGCCATGAATACCGGCCACCAGGGCTCCATGAGCACGGTGCACGCCAACTCCGCCGGCGACGCCGTGGTGCGCCTGGAAATGATGGTACGGATGTCACGCTTTCAGGGCACCGACGCCCTGGTACGCCAGATCATCACCACCGCCCTCGATCTGATCGTCCATGTGGAGCGGGGCAGCGACGGCAAGCGTCGGGTGGCCGAGGTGCTGCGAGTCGGTGGTCTCCAGCGCGGCGAAGTCCAGCTGGAGCCCTTGTACCGAGCCGGCGGTGGCGCGGTGCCCTCGCTGCAGCCACCGGGCGACGATGACTCACCGATCGGCTGGCGCCGACTGCTGAGCTCCCTGCAGGAGCCTTCGCCATGACGGTCTGGGGGATGTTTTCGCTGGTAGCCCTATGCCTGGGGGGCGCCGCCTGGCTGCTGCTGAAGAGCGCCAGTGCGCTTACAGAACGCGCCGCAGGTGGCACACGTACCGCCCGGCGGCGGCTGATGTCCCAGGATTCGTTGATGGAGTGGCTGGTGGAGCGACTCACCGCGGCGGGGCTGCCGGCCTCGCCGGCCGTCGTGGCGCTGTCGGGAGGCAGCCTGCTGGTGCTGGCGATGCTGCTGCTGTCGCGGCTGGGGGCGGTGTGGGGCCCCGCCATGGTGCTGGTCATGGTGCTGGCAGCCAACGCCCTGATTCGCTTCAGGGCGGCGAGGCTGCGACGCCGGGCGAGGCGCCAGCTTGGGCCCTTTCTTGGGCAGATCACGCGAGGGCTCAGCGCCGGTCAGGGCCTGGAAACCGCCTTCGAACAGGCCATCAAGCGCTCTCGACCGCCGTTGTCGGATGCCCTTTCCCGGGTAAAGCTGCGTCGCCAGCTGGGCCAGGAGCTGGACGAGGGCCTGGCCCGGGAGGGCCAGATACTCAGGCTCGACGAACTGCGGCTGCTGGCCACCGCGATACGCATCAATCAGCGTCACGGCGGCAGCCTTTCCGAGATGCTCGACGCCTTCGCCTCGGCCCTGCATCAACGCGAGCAAAGCAGCCGAGAACTCGCCGCCATGACCGGCGAGACCCGCGTCAGCGCCTGGGTGCTGGGACTGTCGCCGCTGGCGTTGACGCTGTTTATCCACTTCACCCAGCCGGAATTTCTGGCACCGATGCTCGAAAGCGCCGGCGGACGCCAGGCGTTGATGCTGGCGGTGGCGCTGCAGCTCGGCGGCGGCTGGCTGCTGTGGCGAATGCTCAAGTCGGTGTAAACCCGGGCGCGTCGCGACATGACGATAACGAACAGGAGGCGCGGATGTGGAACCTATGGTGGAGCGGGGCGGTGATGGCGTTGGCGCTGGCGGCGTCACTGCTGTTGATCAGCGCCCGCCGGCCGCTGGGCGCCGAGGGCGAGCGACGCCACGACGAATCCCGGCTGCTGCGCGAGGGGCGCGGCCTGTGGCGTAGTCGGTCCCGTCAGCAGGGTATGGCGGCGCGACTGTCGCTGCGCCTGCGCCAGTGCGGGCATGTCGGTGCCAAGGCGCAGCTTGCGGTGTTGCTGGCCTGGGGCGTGCTCGCTGTCGGTGCGGTGATGCTGGGGGGGCTTCTGGCGCTGGCCGGTGGCAGGCCACCGTTGGCGGTGGTCGCCATGGGCGCCGCCTGGGGAGGCTTCGCGCTCGGGCTCGGCTGGCTCGCCATGGAGCGCAAGCGGCGGCGGCGCATTCGACGACTCGATGAGGATATCGAGCTGGTGCTGCAGGTGACGCGGATGCTGTGGGACACCGGCATGACCCTGGAGAGCCTGCTCAACCGGCTGATCCAGCAGCTTGGTGCGACCACCCCGGACATGGTGCTGGAGCTTCGTGTCGTGGCCAATCGTATCGACAGCGGCCAGGACCGGGAACGGGTGCTGGAAGAGGCGGCCGCGGTGCAGGCCAGCGAAGGGGTCGAGCAGTTCTTTCTGCTGTTCGCCCAGATCGCCCGTACCGGCGGGCGAGCCAGGGACAGTCTGGCGACCCTGGTCGATCGCCTCGGGGCGCAGCGACGTACCCGGCTGCAACAGAAGGTAAGCCAGCTCTCCGGCACCATGTCGCTGGTCATGATGCTGTGCCTGTTTCCCGCCCTGCTGATCGTCATGGCAGGGCCTGCGCTGGTCAACCTGGGCGGCCTGATGGGGTCGCTCGGTGGACCATGACAACGGATCTCTGGAGGCGCCCATGCGCATGACAACAACGCTGAACAAGCGCACGCCATCACCGAAGATGCGTCGCCTGTGGCTGGTCACCGGTGTGGTGCTGATGACCGGATGCTCGAGTACACCGGATGGCCCGACGTCGATGGCGGCGCTGGGCGCGCTGTCACCGGACATCTCGCGGGCCGCCCCGAAGCAGAGCGTCGGCCCCTGCGGCCGACGCTACGACGCCGAGATCGGCGTCGAGCTGTCGCTGATCCAGCGCATGCTGGACGACGACAAGCCGCGCTCGGCCGCGGCCCATCTAGAGGCCGGCGACTATGGTCTACCGCTGGCCTGGCGGCTTGAGGGCGAGGCGCTACGCGCCGTCGGCGACACTGTCGCCAGCGACCGGGCCTACGAGGCCCTTCTGGGCACCTGCCTGGCCGCGGACGGCTATCGCGGGTTGGCCCGCAATGCCTTCAGCGAGGGACGGCGTGAGCAGGCGCTGGCGCTGATGCGCGAAGCCCGCCAGACACGGCCGATCGATCCACGCATTCGCAACGACCTGGGCTACCTGCTGATGCTGGCGGGGGACAATCGGGCCGCCGCCGAGGAGTTCCGCACCACGCTCGAGCTGGACCCGGGGCACGAGCAGGCCGCCGCCAATCTGGTGCTGGCGCTGAGCCGCAGCGGACAGCGGCAGCGTGCCGCCGACGCAGCCCGGCACTTCGGCGTGGATGCACGGCTGGTGGGCGTGCGCGATAGCGCGGCAGCCACAGAGCTCTCTGCATCGGGCTCGGCATCGCGGTCGGTATCGCGTCCGGGGGCGCAGGCCGAGAGTGAAGAGTCATGAAGCCTCGTCGATCCATCCATCCGTGCAAGGAGCGCCTGTCCATGCTGTCGAACCTGTTGTCGAAAA
Organism: Halomonas sp. OfavH-34-E; assembly: GCF_024124525.1. NCBI lineage: Bacteria > Pseudomonadati > Pseudomonadota > Gammaproteobacteria > Oceanospirillales > Halomonadaceae > Halomonas > Halomonas sp. OfavH-34-E. The sequence continues at coordinate 19,997 of NZ_JAMXRY010000060.1, forward strand.
AGACCTTGCTCGAGCCGCGAACGCTGGTCACCGTCGCCCTTATCTGCCTGCTGGTCAGTCTGGCGCTGGTGTTCTGGCCCGACAGTGCCAGCGCGCAGCAGACAGGAACCGCGCAGACCAGCTCCCAGGCCGTTGCCTCGTCGCAGGTCGTGCGCCTGCCGGCCACCCGGGATCCCTTCGGCGAGCGTACCCGCACGCTGCTGGCCGTCCAGCGCGACGGGCGCCTGGCGTCACCCTCGCCCCAGGCGCTTTCGGGCAAGGTGCAAGGTCAGATCTACCAGCGCTATGTGGACAGCTTCGGCCACCCGATTCCTGAGCGCTATATCGAGACGGGCTTTGGCGAGGACTAGACGTGTCATGGCGCCATCGCCGCGGGTTGAGCCCTGGCCGAATCACATAACCGGAAAGGCCAGAACCGGCTGGCCGGTGGGCGATAGTGCTCAGGCGATTGGGCGAGCGAATGAGCGCAGGTGTGGCCCAGCCTCCCAGCGTGGCGCCATCGGCGTGATGACCGCCTTCTTGCTGGTGGGGCTGGTGGTGGTGGTGACGCTGGCACTGGACGCCGGTCGCCTGTATCTCGAGCAGCGACGACTTCAGCAGGCTGCCGACCTGGCGGCGGTCTCGACGGCAGCAGGCTGCGACGCGCTGTTTCAGGGCGAGGCGTGCCGCTCGGGAGAGCTGCGCCAGGCCGCCATCGCCGCCGCCGCGGCCAACGGCGTCGTCGTGGGCGCCGATAGCGAACAGGGCGAGGCCACTCTGGGGGTGACCCAGGGGGCGCTGGACGATGAAGGTGTTTTTGATGACGAGGAGGGACTGGCCAACGCCGTCAGCGTGGTCCTGAACCGCCAGGTGCCCAGCAGCCTGCTGGCCAACCTGGGAGAGCTGCTCGGGAACGAGGTGGAAGATCTGGTCATGCTCCAGGCCAGCGGTGTGGCGCGGCGAACCGCGGTGGTGACCCTGAGCGCCGGCACCCGCCTGCTTGCGCTCGATACCAGCGAGTCGACGCTGCTCGATGCGCTGCTCGGCAAGCTGATCGGGGGGAGTCTCGATCTCACCGTGCTGGGTGCAGATGACGGCGTGGGCCTGGACGTCAGCCTGGGCGAGGTGCTGGACGTGGACGCGCTGGACGTCGACCTCGATGAGGGCCTGACTCAGAACTTGGCCCAGACCTTGAACGAACCTCTGGTTCTGCACACGCTGGGCAGTCGACTGGCATCGGTGTTGGATCTGGCGGGTGGCAACCCGGTGCTTGGCGACGCGCCAGGAGATAGCTTCACCCTGGGCGAGCTGCTGGCGATCGATACCAGCGGCGAAGTGTCGATGACATCCTTGCTCGAGGCGCGCGTTCCGGTACGGGATCTGCTCGAAGGGGCGCTGCTGCTGACGACCAGCAAGCAGCAGGATAGCGTCAGCCTCGGCTTGGCCGATCTCTCTCCGCTTGTTGTCGGCCTGGGGCTAGGCCTTGCCGATATCTCGCTTGAACTCGACGTCATTTCGCCGCCGAGCATCGCCGTGGGCCCTCCGGGGCCCTCAGCGGCAAGCCTCGCGAGCGATTGTGCACCTTCCAGTTGCTATCGCAGCGTGGCACGCAATGCCCAGCTCGGGGTGGCGCTGGATGTCGAGCTGAATGTTCTTGGGCTGATCGGTGTGAAGGCGAGCACGCGAGTGACCGGGGCCAGTGGCAAGGCGGCGATCGGTTCACTGGCCCCAGCGGACGATAGCCTCGCGCTGACGCTCGCCGCCAGGCGCGAACTGCTCGAGGTCACCCAGTCGGTGGAGGGTACTGGATTGCTCGGCATCGGCTCGGTTTCGCAGACCGTGCGCTCCGGCGGGACTGGTGATGCCACGCAGCTCATCCGCTGGCCAGCGCAGAAGGGGGCGGAGTTCGATGACCAGGGGGGGGCTCAACTGACCGGCGTGCTCAGCGGCCTGCTATCAGACCTGGGGCTCTCGGCGCTGTTGTCCGGGACCCTCACGGACGTCAATACGATACTGCTCGAGCCGCTGCTCGAGGGGTTGGGCATCGGTATCAACACCCTGGAGGTGCGGGTGCTGGCGGTGGACGCCGGAGGCGTCGAGTCGTTGACTGCCTGCGAGGCAACCCAGGCCGGCTGTCGAGGAGGAACCTAGACCATGCATAGAGGCAAGGGCACGCGAGCGTGCCGCCAGGGCGGAGCAGTGGCCATCGAGTTTGCCATCGTGCTGCCGATCTTCCTGCTGTTGCTGTACGCCCTGGTCAGCTATTCGGTGGCCATGGTGCAGCAGCACCAGTTGACCCAGGTGACCAGCGAGGCGGCCAGGTCTGCCGCGGTGGTGGCGAGCGCCCCCTGGCTCGCCGACGAGGATATGCTGGCCGAGGCCACCCAGCGAGTGCTGGACAGCATCGAGGCCATGGGCTGGCTCGCCGACGATACCCCTGGCTGCATCGAAGGTGCCAGGGTGGCGATCGAGGACGACACCCTCACGGTGTGTCTTGAGCGCTCGCTTTCGATAAAGACCTTGAGCGTGGCGGGCATCAGCGTCCCCGATCTGCCCGACGCCTTGAGTGGGCGGGCGGTGATCAAGCTCTAGCCGGGGTGCCGCCCCTGGCCTTGAAACGACACGAGCCGCCCTTGGGCGGCTCGTTGAGATTTTCGGGTCGTGGCTTGCGAGAGGTGGTGTGCGGGCCGTGGTGTGCGTCGTCGAGCAGGCCTGGCCCGTTGCCGGACTCAGGCAGCGGTGATGATGTGGTACTTCTCCATCAGCTGATCATGGCTCTCGACCCGCTCCGGGTCCAGCGGAATGCAGTCCACCGGACACACCTGCTGGCACTGGGGCTCGTCATAGTGGCCCACGCATTCGGTGCACAGGTTGGGATCGATGACGTAGATCTCCTCGCCGGGAGAAATGGCGCCATTGGGGCATTCCGGTTCGCAGACGTCGCAGTTGATGCACTCGTCGGTGATCATCAGTGACATTGGGGGTCCTCGCGCAGAGTCGTGGCCACAGGGCCAAGGCAGCGTGCCGCCGGAATCTCGCCGTCGCGAGGGGGCCGGGCAGGCTGCACGGGGGCTCGGCATGGCCGATAGCCACCCTGGAGTTCGGGATCAACGGGAAGACCACGGCCTGATCGCAGCGCGCCGAGGTCAATTCCCAGTGTGATGGTCAAGTATTGTAATGGCTACGCAGGGTTTGTGCGACCTTGGGGTGCACATGCTTCGAGATGTCGCCGCCCAGCCGAGAGATCTCCCGCACCAGGGTGGAGGAAATGTAGGAGTTCTCCACCTCCGGGGTCAGGAACACGGTCTCCAGGTCCGGCATCTGGGCGCGGTTCATGTTGGCCAATTGCAGCTCGTACTCGAAGTCGGAGACGGCGCGCAGTCCTCTCAGCAGCACCCGGGCGTTCTGCTCTTTCATGAATTCCGTCATCAGGCCGGAAAAGCCCACCACCTCGACGTTGCCAAGGGAGGCAACCACCTCGCGGGTCAGCGCCAGACGGGTGTCCAGGTCCAGCGTCGGGCCCTTGCCAGGGCTCGAGGCGATGGCCACCACCACCTTGCCGAACAGCCGCGAGGCGCGCTCGATCAGGTCATAGTGGCCATTGGTGATGGGATCGAAGGTGCCAGGATAGATGGCGGTGGTCATCACCTCTTCTCCTGTCTCTCGTCAGCGAACGGCGTGTCCAGCTCGTCGCCGGCTTCGTCGAGCCGGCCGAAGGGATTGTCCACGCTCAGCGACACCGGCTGCTGGTAGCCGGGGATGTGGATGCTGTCGGCACCGACCTCAAGCTCAGGGCCTTCCAGCACGCCTTCACCGAAACGATAGCGCACGGCGAAGTGTCCCGCATCGGCCTGTTGGTGGTAGACGGCGGCCTGGGCCCGGGTCGCCTCGCGACGCTCGCGCCAGGCGGCCATGGCATCGGCGCCGTGGCGCTTGGCCAGCAGCCGTTCGGTGGCCTCGGGGGAGATCAGCACCCCGGTGGCGTTGTTGCCGCCAAAGCCCTTGGCGTTGATCAGGCTGGCGTCGGCCTTGAACGCCTGGGTGTCCTTGAACAGTCGCAGGCGCTCGGCGTGGACGTCGTCGGCGACCCGGTCGAGGGTACAGATGCCCGGCAGCAGGCCGTAGGCGAAGCTGCCCAGGGCGTTGGTGAGCTGGTCGCCGGCGGCGCTGCCCTGGGAGTGGCCAAGGTAGGCCTTGATCGCCACCACCGGCCAGTCGGTGATGCCGTGGGCCTTGGCCACGGCGTCGAACACATGGGACTCGGTGGTGCGGTTCTTCGGCGTCGAGGTGCCGTGGGCGTGGATATAGCTGCGTTCTCGCAGGCTGGTCTCGCCGAGCATGTCGCGAATCAGCGAGCAGGCCTTGCCGAGGGTCACGTAGTTGCCGATGCCGGGGGCCGAGATCGAACGCTTCCAGCCGTCGGCGTTGACGAACACCTCCGGTGCGGCGGCCAGGATATCGGCACCCACTTCCAGCGCCAGGCTGTCGTCCATCAGCATCACGAACTGGCTGGACTCACCCATGGTAAAGCCGCAGTTGCGGGCGAAGGGGCGGCTGGCGCGCTGGTAGTCGGCGTCGGTCAGAAGCTCCAGGGCGTCCAGCGCCTTGAGGCTGTCGTCGTCGGCCAGCGCCCCCATGGTGCGAAAGCCCTCGATGATCTCGGGGGTGATCGGGGCGTCCGAGGTGCCGACCATGACGATGCGGCGGCGGCCGCTTCTGATGTCGTCGATGCCCAGGCGCAGGTTGTAGAGGAAGCTGGCGCAGGCGCCCAGAGCGGCGCCGGTGGCACCGACGCTACCCAGCACATAGGCATTGAGGAAGTCAGCGGGCATCTGGCCGTAGCCCAGCGGCATCTGCTTGGAGGTGGCGCGCTTGCCCGAGACGAAGCTCTTGAGCAGGCCTCCCCAGCCCTCGTCGTCGAGCTGACCGATGGAGTTGCCGGCATAGACGGCGATGGCGTCCGGGTCCAGGCGGTCGCGCAGCGAGTCCCAGTCGAGTCCACTGTCACCGAGGCAGTCGCTGGCGGCGAATACCGCCATGGACAGCCCGCGCGGGTGATGCACGCTACGGTAGAGCTGACTCGGGTCGAAGCCGCTGGGCAACTGGCCTGCGGCACGGACCTGGGCCTGGCGGGTCTCCGGCAGCATCACGTCCATCTGGCCGGCGGGTACCGTGACTTCCAGATGATGGCGATCGACCTCACGCACCTGCCAGGTGGGCGGCAGGTTGTCCGGTAGCTGCCTGCGGCGCAGGCGAAAGGTCAACGGCGATTCCAGCGCCAGGTTGGCGCGGCGATTGGCGGGCAGCCCCTCGTCATTGAAACGGGGATCCTCGATGCGACGAATCAGGGTGTGACTGAGCACTTGGTCGCGGGTCTCCAGCGCCAGCTGGGCGGCATCGAGCACCTGCCCCTGGGCGTTGTGCCAGCGCTGGTCGGCGTCGCAGTGCGCCAGGCGCATCATCGCCGCCAGGCCGAGCAGGGTGGAGGTCTGCTCGGCCTCGGGAAGGGCGTCGAGCACGGTGCGACGGAAGGCCTGGTGGCCCGAGGTACGGCCGGCCGGGTTGACGCCGCCCATGCCCACGATCACCGGTAAGTGTGACAAGCCGGAGTCCTCGTATTGAAGCGGGTGAAAGGCTCGCTCTCGGAGCGGAGAAACGACATTGAAGGGCGCTGCGACAGCCCCGGACAGCCTGGCTGTCCGTGAACGAGGTAAAGACGGCTCGACTCTCGTGTTGCCTTGCAGCGATAGCGTGACGATCGCCTGCAAGCGTCGGTCGAGAGGAGCCTGAACCTCACCATTCTGGCGGCGAGGAGTCGTGCCTCGCGCGATGCCGCGTGCGCCCCAAGCAAAACGCCGTTCGATATTGCCATGGGAGAGGGATTCAGGCCAGCGATGTTAGCACTTGGTCTTGCCTCAGTCATGCGCGTTTCGGTGAAGCCAAGGGGGAGAAAGGCTTGGCGCCGGGGCTCGCGCCTGGTCTCGCTCGACAACGTGGATGGTGAAGGCGGGACGAGTCCTGCGGTGTAAGCCCCTGCTTACGCGTGAGGCACTTGATACACTGCACGCCAGGGCAAGACCAGGTCTTCGCCTCGCCGTTTCCACTGCCCGAGATCGCCCATGTCCGACGCCCCCCGCATCGTCACCTCGAACCAGACCGGCCCCCACGAGGACCTGCCGCGTCGGGTCAGTCGCGGTCTGTCCCATGTCTGGCGCAAGCCGCTGGCCGAGCACACCCGTGACGCCTTCGCCGAGGCCGAGAGCTGGCGCAGGGCTCAGGGTGAGCGAGGGCTTATTCTCGACGCCTGCTGTGGGGTCGGGCTGTCGACCCGCAAGCTGGCCGAGCAGTTTCCCGAGCACTGCGTGATCGGCGTCGATCGCAGCGCCGATCGACTGTCGCGGGACCACGGTCGGCTGCCGGACAACGCCCTGCTGGTGCGCGCCGACCTGGTCGACTTCTGGCGGCTGGCGCTGGCTGAAGGCTGGCGACCGGAGCGCCACTACCTGCTGTACCCCAACCCCTATCCCAAGTCGGTGCAGCTCAAGCTGCGCTGGCACGGGCATCCGGTATTTCCCGCCATCGTCGGCCTGGGCGGACGTCTCGAGGTGCGCTCCAACTGGCGTCTGTACATCGAGGAGTTCGCCATCGCCGTGTCCCGGGCCACCGGCGTCACCACACCGCTGGGGCCCTTCGACCCCGGCGATGACCCGCTCACCCACTTCGAGCGCAAGTACCATGAGCACCACCAGCCGCTGTGGCATCTGGTCGTCAACCTTGACCATCGCCCGGGGCTGATGCCCGGCATGTAAGCGGCCACTCGCCGACTCCCAGGCCGCCACTCTACCAGGGGGTGATCACGGCACATGGCTCATCGGGACGAACTGTGCTCCAGCGCGCGGAAGCTTTCGCCAAGGGTCCGGGCGAGCCAGCTGGCGATGGGGCCACGAGCGGCGTCGCGGCGGGCCACCGTCTCCACCTCGATGGTGGGGGGCTCGCCGAGTCCCGGTCCGGTCAGCTCGACCAGCTGGCGACGGAAGGGCGGATAGTGCGCGATGTGCTCCGGTACCAGCGACCAGCCAAGCCCGCGGGCGGTCAACTCGGCCATGGAGTAGAAGCTGTTGAGTCGCCAGTGCTGGGGGCTCAACGGTTGTTCGGCCTGACGGTCTGGCTGGCGCGAGGCGATCATCAGCTGGCGATGATGGGCCAGTTCGCTAGGGGTCACCGAGTGGACGCTGGCCAGGGGGTGGTCGCTACCCGCCACCCAGCGCTGGCGCAGGTGGGCGATACGCTGACCCTCCAGCGGGCCGGCGGTGTGGGCCTGGCTCAACAGGATGCCGAGATGGGCGGTGCCCTGTTCGACCCAGTCGGCGACGTCGCCCTGGGCGCCGTAGAGCAGGGTCAGCGACAGCGCCGGGTAGTGTTGCGCCAGTGCCTCCAGGGTGGCATCCACCGGCGGCATCTCGACCAGCGCCTCGTGGATCGCCACCACCAGCTGGGCCTCTTCGCCCTGGGACAGGGTCGCGGCTCGCGCATTCAGGCGCTCGCACTGGGCCAGCACCGCCCTGGCTTCCGGCAGTAGCGCCTGACCCGCCGGGGTCAGGGTTGGCGAGCGCGAACTGCGGTCGAACAACTCACAGGCCAGATCGAGCTCGAGATGGGCGATGGCGGTGCTCACTGCCGACTGGGCGCGGCCAAGGTGGCGCGCCGCGGCGGAGAAGGAGCCGCGCTCGGCGCAGGCAATGAACAGGCGCAGCTGATCCAGGGTCCAGTGCATGGGGTGGGTCTCACCTATCGTAAAACCTGATAGTAGCTACCTGGCAACCATCGTCCAAGTCACTAGAATAGCGATCCATCGATAGTCATCATGCCGTCGGCGGGAGTAGTGAAATGCGGTCGCTCAAGGAACGCCTGGTCCATATGGTGTCGTTTGAATTCGGCGGGCTGGTGATCGTCACCCCGTTGGCCAGCGTGCTGACAGGCCACGGTCTGGGTGAGATGGGCGCGCTGGCGGCGGGGCTGGCCACCGCCGCCATGCTCTGGAACCTGGTCTGGAACTGGCTGTTCGATCGCTGGCTGCCGACCCGTCGGCGCACCCTGTCCCAGCGTTTCGCCCAGGCCATGGGCTTCGAGACCGGGCTTCTGATCATGACCCTGCCGGCGGTGGCCTGGTGGATGGAGATCGGCCTGGTCGAGGCATTCTGGCTCGACGCCGGCTTCATGCTGTTCTTTCTGGTCTATGCCATGGTCTTCAATTCCCTGTTCGACCGCATCGTCGAACGTCGACTCCACGGAGCAAACGGATGAGCTACTTGTACCTGGCGCTCGCCATCGTGGCCGAGGTCATCGCCACCTCGGCGCTCAAGGCCTCCAACGAGTTCACCCGGCTGTGGCCAAGCGTGGTGGTGGTGGTCGGCTACCTGGCGGCCTTCTATCTGTTGTCACTGGTGCTGCGCAGCGTGCCGGTAGGCATCGCCTACGCCTTCTGGGCGGGGCTTGGCATCGTGTTGGTGACCCTGGTGGGTATCGTGGTCTACGGCGAGAAGCCAGACCTTCCCGCGGTGATCGGATTGGCCATGATCGTGGGAGGTGTCGCTGTCATTCAGCTGTTTTCCTCGGTGTCCTCTCACTGATGGGGTGGTTCGTCGTGTGACCGGGCGGAGTCGTTGCCCCCCAGCAGGTCGGTGCGGCCTTCCGGCGGCGTCGTAGTGCCGATGGACTGCTCGATGGCCCGGCGTTCGGTCTCGAGGCCGCCTTCGGCACTGGTGGCGTCGGCATTGTCGCTGGCCGGGACGACGTTGCTCGGTGCTGGCGTGGCCGGTGTCGCGACTCCCTGAGGCGGCTCGACGGCGGAGACATCTGATGGGGAAACGACGGGTACCCCCTGGGGAAAGATGATTTCCCGGGCCTCGTCCGGCATCGAGATACCGGCTGCGGTCAAGGTGTTCTTGATCTGGCGCAGTACTGCCGAGCGCAGCTTGACGCCGGCGATGGTCTGGCCGTCAAACCAGAAGTAGGCCTTGAGATTGACCGTGGATGCGCCAAGGGCATCGACCAGTACCATGGGTTCGGGGTGCGCGATGATCGCTTCGTGCGCGGTCAGAACCTGATGGATCAGCGTCTGGGCATGGGTGACAGAGTCATCGTAGCCGATGCCGATATCGACGCTGGTCCTGAGGCCTGGTGAGGTGGAGTAGTTGATGACGATCGTCTTGAAGATCGTGGCATTGGGAATCTGAATATGATTGCCCTCGGCAGACAGCAGCACCGTCGAGCGGGCGTTCATGCTTTGCACGATTCCGCTGTGCTCTGCGACGGTGATCCAGTCGCCGCGACGAAAGGGCTGGCGTATCGACATGATCAGCGTGGCCAGGAAGTTCTCGGCGATGTCGCGAAAGGCAAAGGATACGACAATGCCGATCATGCCGGCGCCGCCGACCACGGAAAACGCCAGGCCGGTCAACCCGGCGACCTGCAGGATGAGATAGATGCCGAGCAGCAACACAGGAAGGGCGATGGCACGGGCCAGCACCTGGCGTAGAAAGGGCGAGGCGACACGCTTGCGCAACAGACGCCTGGCCAGCGCCGAGACCAGGCGTGCAAGCAGCCAGGCCAGCGGCAGCACCAGCAACGCCAGCAAGGCCAGCGGTACATAGGTCAGCGCCTCGCGGCCAAAGCGCCCAAGTTCGTCGATGACCGGCGTCAGCGACAGCGTGAATTCGGGCTGCACCTCGATGCGATTGACGACGGCGACAACGCCCTCGGTCTTGGCGGCCAGGGAACCGGCCCAGTCGCGGTGGTTCCCCGAGGCCGTCGCACCGTCCAGGTAGACGATGCCTTCCTTGACCTCGACGGCGAGACTACGATACCAGCCGGCCGAGGCCAGAATGCCGGTCAATCGACGTTCGATATCGGCATCCTCGGTGCGCTCGGAGACCGCGATCGTCTGGGTGCCCTCGACGCTCGGCGCCTCCTGGGCACGTGCGCTGCTGTCGAGTACGACGTTGCCAAGCATGGTGCCAAGGATCAGTACGTACAGGATCCCGCGCATGGCCTTTCTCCACGAATGCAAGTCGCTTCTCAGCATGCTGGTATTTTCCTGGCTTAGCTACTGCAGGCTGTGCTTGGCTGGCGCTGTTTCTGCTCGTCGATACGCGCGGTCGTGCGTCGGGTGACGTCGGTCGAATTGGGCGGGTGGTTCTCCGAGGATTGCGAGAATCGTCACCGATCCGCCGCCGCCCCGGTTGCGTAGAGAGCGTGCGTGGTCATGTCATCAAGCTATAGTCGAATCCTTGGACGCCAGGCGGTAGACTCGGCCCTCGTTGCGCCGCATGGGCGCAACGCCCGTTCATCGCAGGGAAGTCTTCATGTCGCCTCGCTCGCCATTCGCCTGGCCCGTTCTCCTCGTTTCCGCCCTGGTGGCGTTGTGCCTCACGCTGTTGTCCGCCGCCTCGGCGCAGGCCGCCGGCTTCGGCAATCTGGCCGAATTATCCAAGCAGGGCTTTCTGATCAGTGCCGAGGCACGTCTGCTCGGCACCGGTGATGCGCCCGGCGAGACCCTCGGCAGCCTGACCCCGGAGCGTCAGCTCACCCCGGCCTCGGTGACCAAGGTCTACACCGCGGCAGCGGCGCTGGATGCCTGGGGCCCGCAGCATCGTTTCACCACCGAGCTCGTCAGCGCCGCGCGCCCGGGAAGCGACGGTACCCTGGCCGGCGATCTGGTGATGGTGGGGGGAGGCGATCCCAGCCTGACCAGCGAGGACCTGTGGCGCCTGGCCCAGCGTCTGCACCAGGCCGGGGTGCGCCGGGTGACCGGACGGCTGGTGGTCAGTCAATGGCGCTTCGGTCCGGTGACCTGCCGGACCATCGATCGCTGCACCGCCCGTGAGCGCTCCGACAACGCCTACAGCGCGCTGCTGACCTCGGCCGGGGTCAACTACGGTAGCTGGTGCGTGCAGGTGGCGCCTGGTGCCGTCGGCGGCCCGGCGCGTATCACCGGCTGCAACAGCCAGGCGCCGCTGTTCGCGGTCAACAACAGGGTCACCACCCAGGGCGCCAACGCCGGCACCAGCCTGCAGGCGACCCGGGTCAATGGCGCCGAAGGCGAGACCCTGACGGTCAGCGGCCAGATTTCGTCCAACGCCCTGCCGCGCGAGGTCTACCGTGCCAGCGCCGACCCGGCGGCCCAGACGGCGGCGACCCTCAACGCCA
>NZ_JAMXRY010000061.1:0-30547 GCF_024124525.1 Halomonas sp. OfavH-34-E
TGGCAAGGGCGCGGCGATCGAGGCGGACGCCGCGCCTGAGCACCAGCAGGATCAGAGCGCCGGCGACCAGCGCCAGGCCCATGCGCAGCATCACGCTGCCGATGGGGGCGCCGGCCTCGGCGCTCCACTTGATGGCCAGCGGGGTGGAGGCCCACACCAGCACCACGATCAGATAGGCCAGTCCGGTTGGCATCGTGCATCCTTTGAAGAGGTCATCGGGAAGACGCTCAGGATAGGCGTTTTCTCGCTGCGCCACAGGCTTTTGGGCGTCGGCTTGTGATGGTCGGGAACGGGGAACGTGAGCGTGCAGCGAGTAAAAAGGCCTGCGAGTAAAAAGGCGCCACCCTCCCGAAGGAGAGCGGCGCCTCATCGTCATCCCGAGCGCGATAGCTGCCTCGCGGGATAGCTCGCCGCGAGCAGGCGCTACGTCCGCCGCTCAGTCGGCGTAGTTGGTCTCGGAGTACAGCACCCGGGTGCGCAGGGTGTGGTTCACCTCGCGCAGGGCTTCGAGCGCCTGGGGACCGTAGGCCTTGTCGACGTCGATGACCACGTAGCCGACCTTTTCGTTGGTCTGCAGGTACTGGCCGGAGATGTTGATGTCGTTTTCCGACAGCACCCGGTTGATCTCGGACATCACGCCGGGCACGTTCTCGTGGATGTGCAGCAGGCGGTGCTTGTCCGGGTGGGCCGGCAGTGCCACCTCGGGGAAGTTGACCGAGGTGATGCTGGTGCCGTTGTCGGAGAAGGTCACCAGCTTCTCGGACACCTCGACGCCGATGTTCTCCTGGGCCTCCAGGGTGGAACCACCGATGTGCGGGGTGAGGATGACATTCTCGAGGCCACGCAGCGGGCTTTCGAACTCGTCGGCGTTGCCCTTGGGCTCCACCGGGAAGACGTCGATGGCGGCGCCGTTAAGTCGGCCTTCCTTGATCGCCTCGGCCAGGGCCTCGATCACTACCACGCTGCCGCGGGCGGCGTTGATCAGGATGGCGCCGGGCTTCATCAGGCTGATCTGCTCCTCGCCGATCATCCAGCGGGTGGACGGCAGGTCGGGCACGTGCAGGCTGACCACGTCGGAGCGGGCGAGCAGCTCCTCGAGGCTGGCGACCTGGCGCGAGTTGCCCATGGCCAGCTTGGTGATGACGTCGTAGTAGATGACGTCGAAGCCAAGCGCCTCGGCCAGCACCGACAATTGCGAGCCGATGCTGCCGTAGCCGACGATACCGAGGGTCTTGCCGCGGGCCTCGTGGCTGTTCTTGGCGCTCTTCAGCCAGCCGCCCTGGTGGGCACGGGCGTTCTTCTCGGGAATCCCGCGCAGAAGCATGATGGCCTCGGCCAGCACCAGCTCCGCCACCGAACGGGTGTTGGAGTAGGGGGCGTTGAACACCGGAATGCCGCGCACCAGCGCCGCCGTGAGATCGACCTGATTGGTACCGATGCAGAAGCAACCGACCGCCACCAGCTTCTCGGCCGCCGCGAACACCCGCTCGGTGAGCTGGGTGCGGGAGCGAATGCCGATGAAGTGAACATCACGGATCTTCTCGATCAGCGACTCTTCGTCGAGCGAGGTCGGCATATGCTCGATATTGGTGTATCCGGCGTTGAGAAAATTGTCCACTGCACTCTGGTGGACGCCCTCGAGCAGCAGGATCTTGATCTTGCTCTTGTCCAGGGACGTTTTGGCCATGGTCGAATCAACCTCTTGGAGTTGGCGGCAGCCAGCGGCTGTGTGGTGGGGCAGGCGAAAAATCAGGGTCCATAGAGTACCACAGGGCGGCATTTTCACGTTGAAAATCCTTGCACCGCAGCATGAGCCATCTGCATGTACCGCCGTCCTTTCGAGGGGCGCTTCGCGGGCCGCGGATAAGGGCCAGGGCAGACGACCCCGGGGGGAGAGCGTGTATACTGTCGCCCTTTGGGGAAAGGCCGGACGTCGTCAGCGAGCCTGCGTTTCCCGGGTGGCCCATCGTCGGCCGTGAACTCGCAATCTCGGGTCAGCCTTTGACCCGCCGCCTGGAGGGGCGCATGGCAACGCAGGACCGCCAGCCAACACAGAAAGATGACGAGTCGCTCGACTTCGCCTCGGCCATGACCCAGCTGGAGACACTGGTCGAGCGCCTGGAGTCCGGCGAGCTGACGCTGGAGGAGTCGCTCAAGGCCTTCGAGCAGGGCGTGGCCTTGACGCGAGATGCCCAGAAGCGGCTCGACGAGGCCGAACTCAAGGTGCGCAGCCTGACGGAGAACGCCGACGGTGGCATGCAGCTGTCGCCTTTTGATATCGGGGAGGAACCGGGTGAACGCTGACACCATGCTGGCCCGCCTGGCCGCAGACCGGGCGCGGGTAGACCGCTGCCTCGAGGGACTGTTTGAACAGCGCCACGTCGTCGAACCCCGGCTCGAGGCGGCGATGCGCCACGGCCTGCTGGTCGGGGGAAAGCGCCTGCGTCCCATCCTGGTCTACGCCGCGGGGCGTGCGCTGGGGGCCGACGACGACGAGCTGGATATCCCCGCCGCCGCGATCGAGCTGATCCACGCCTACTCGCTGGTCCACGATGACCTGCCGGCGATGGACGACGACGACCTGCGACGTGGCCAGCCCACGGTGCACAAGGCCTTCGACGAGGCCTCGGCGATTCTCGCCGGTGACGCCCTGCAGACGCTGGCGTTCGAACTATTGGCGAGCTCTCGCTCGCCCCGCCTGGGCGCCCTGGTGGCGACCCTGGCCAAGGCGTCTGGTCGCGACGGCATGGCCGCCGGCCAGGCGCTGGATCTGGCGGTGGTGGGCGAACGTCCCGACCTGCCGATGCTGGAAACCATGCACCGCCACAAGACCGGTGCGCTGATTCGCGCCGCGGTTCGCCTCGGTGGACTGGTGGCGGTGGCCGAGGACGATTCGCGTCTGGGGGCGTTGGACACCTATGCTGCGGCCATGGGCCTGGCGTTTCAGGTGCATGACGACGTGCTGGACGTCACCGGCGACACCGATACCCTCGGCAAGACCTCGGGGGCCGACGCGGCCCGCGACAAGCCGACCTATCCCGCCCTGCTCGGGCTTGACGGCGCCCGAGCCAAGGCCGGTGCGCTGATCGACGAGGCACTCGACGCCATCGCCCCGCTGGGCGAGGCGGCGGCGCCTCTGGCCGGGCTTGCCCGCTACATGATCGAGCGCGATCACTGACGACCACAGGGCTAACATGAAGCTGTTCGACACGATTCCCACCGAGCGGCCGGCGACACCGCTGCTCGATACTCTGGATACCCCGGCTGCGCTGCGTGCCATGACCGCAGAGCAGCTCAAGCGCGTGGCCGATGAGCTGCGCGCCTACCTGCTGTATAGCGTCGGCGTTTCCGGCGGCCACTTCGGCGCCGGCCTTGGTGTGGTCGAGCTGACCGTGGCGTTGCACCACGCCTTCCGCACGCCCCACGATCGCCTGGTGTGGGACGTGGGCCACCAGGCCTATCCCCACAAGATCCTGACCGGCCGCCGCGAGGCCATGACCAGCATTCGTCGCTACGGTGGTCTGGCCGCCTTTCCCCGGCGTGCCGAGTCGGAGTACGACACCTTTGGCGTCGGCCATTCCAGCACCTCCATCTCGGCGGCCCTCGGCATGGCCCTGGCGGCGCGCACGCAGAAGCAGGAGCGGCGCGTCTGTGCCGTCATCGGAGACGGCGCCCTGACTGCGGGCATGGCCTTCGAGGCCCTGGCCCACGCCGGCCACGTCAACGCCAACCTGCTGGTCGTGCTCAATGACAACGAGATGTCGATCTCCGAGAACGTCGGGGGCGTGGCCAGCTACCTGGCACGGATTCTGGTCAGCAAGCCCTATCTGAGCATGCGTGAGAACGGCAAGCGGGTGCTGTCCCATCTGCCGGGCGCGCTGGAGCTGGCGCGGCGCACCGAGGAGCACGTCAAGGGCATGGTCAGTCCGGCCACCCTGTTCGAGGAGATGGGCTTCAATTATGTCGGGCCCATCGACGGCCACGATATCGACGCCCTGACCGATGCCCTCACCAGCATGCGTGAGCTGGACGGACCTCAGTTTCTGCACGTGAAGACGTGCAAGGGCCGGGGCTTCCTGCCGGCGGAGTCCGATCCCATCGGCTACCACGCCATCACCAAGCTGGAGACGCCGGAGGCCGCCAAGGCCAAGCCCCCGGCGACCGCGTCGAATGCGCCGCCGAAGAAGAAGTACTGCAGCGTGTTCGGCGACTGGATCTGTGACATGGCCGCCGCCGACGAACGTCTGATCGGTATCACCCCGGCCATGCGTGAGGGGTCGGATTTAATCCGTTTCTCTAGGGAGTACCCCGAGCGCTACTACGACGTGGCCATCGCCGAGCAGCATTCGGTGACCCTGGCCGCCGGCATGGCCTGCGAGGCAATGAAACCGGTGGTGGCGATCTACTCGACCTTCCTGCAGCGTGGCTATGACCAG
Organism: Halomonas sp. OfavH-34-E; assembly: GCF_024124525.1. Classification (NCBI taxonomy): domain Bacteria; kingdom Pseudomonadati; phylum Pseudomonadota; class Gammaproteobacteria; order Oceanospirillales; family Halomonadaceae; genus Halomonas; species Halomonas sp. OfavH-34-E. The sequence goes on from NZ_JAMXRY010000061.1 coordinate 4,437, forward strand.
TTGATCCACGACGTGGCGGTGCAGGAGCTGGACGTGACCTTTGCCATCGATCGTGCCGGCCTGGTCGGTGAGGATGGGCCCACCCACCACGGCGCCCTGGATTTGACCTACCTGCGCTGCGTACCGGGCATGGTGGTGCTGGCACCGGCGGACGAGGCCGAGTGTCGCGCCATGCTCAGCGCCGCCTACCATCATCCGGGCCCAGCGGCGGTACGCTATCCCCGCGGTACCGGTCCCGGTGTGCCCATTCCCGCCGACCTCGAGCCGCTGCCCATCGGCGTGGCCGAGCCGCGGCGCCAGGGCAAGGGCGTGGCGCTGCTGGCCTTCGGTAGCCTCAATGACCCCGCCGGGGTGGTGGCCGAGCGGCTAGACGCCACCCACATCAATATGCGCAGCGTCAAACCACTGGATCGTGAAGCCGTGCTAGAGGCCGCCCGCGGCCACGACCTGCTGGTCACCCTGGAAGAAAACGTGGTGGCCGGAGGCGCCGGCAGTGGCGTCAACGAACTGCTGCTGGCCGAGGGTGTCGCCGTGCCGGTGCTCAACCTGGGCCTGCCCGATGTCTTTGCCGAACACGGCAAGCCAGCGGAGCTGCTGCGTGACTGTGGCCTCGATGCCGAGGGTATCGAGGCGGCGATTCGTCGCCGTCTGGACAAGCACCGAAAGCGCTGAGCGAGGGTGCCTGCGTCGCGCACGGCGCAAGTATGTCCGTCATGCCATCGGCCCCCGCTCCAGGGGGCCGATGGCGTATGGGAGCAGGCTCAGCGATGGCTGGCGCTTTCGACCAGGCGTTCGATGACGGACCTGGCAGTGTCAGATGGCGGCGTGTCCACTCCCAGCAAGCCCTGCCAGGGGAATACCGAAGCATTGGAAGCCAGACTGACGCTGATGCTGGCGGAAGCGATGGCGCCGACGATGGCAAGGCGCGTGATCGATAGTCGCATGGGAGTGTGAACCGAGCGGCTTGAAATGGCGTGCAGTGTCGCGCTTGCAGATGACCATTCGATGAAACAGCGAAGGCTGGACCTTCGCCGCCGGCTCGACGGCGATGGTATGCTGCCTGCTCATACCCCTTTGGCGGGACCTGGCATAGCCGTGATGGTTGGCCAGGGCCGAAACAGAAAAAGACGTGGCGCCGCCGCTTGGCGACGTAGCGCACAAGAGAGGATTTTATGCTGACCATCATCGTGATTGGCGCGGTAGTGGGCTTCCTGGCCGGTGGGCCGCTGGGCATGCTGATCGGCGGCGGTATCGGCTGGTGGCTGGGCGGGCGCCTGCGTGGCGGTCTGATGCTCAGCAAGGGCCTGGCCGAGATGCAGCGTCAGTTCATGGACTCCACCTTCGCGGTGATGGGGGCGGTGTGCCAGGCCGATGGTCAGGTCAGCGGCGAGGAGCGCCAGGTGCTGGAGCAATTGCTGGTGCGTCTGCGTCTGCCGGAAAGCACCCGTGCCAGCGCCCGCGCCGCCTTCGAGCGCGGGCGCGCCAGTGACTTCGACCTCGACGGCGAGATCGCACGGGTGGCCCGGCTGACGCGCGGGCGCAGCGCGCTGCGCCAGATCTTCCTGCAGGTGCAGCTTTCCGCCATCGCCGCCGATGGGGTGCTGCACCCGGCCGAGCACAGCATGCTGATGCGGGTGGCTCGCGGGCTTGGCTGCAGCGAGGCCGAGATCGCCCAGATCGAAGCCATGCTGCGGGGCGGCGCCTCCCACGGTGCCGGCGCGACCCAGGAGAGCCAGAGCCCGCTGGAAGATGCCTACAAGGTACTCGGTGTCAGCGACGAGGCCAGTGACGCCGAGGTCAAGCGTGCCTACCGCAAGCTGATGAGCGAGAACCACCCGGACAAGCTGGCCAGTCGTGGCCTGCCCGACAGCATGCGCGAGGTCGCCGAGGCCCGCACCGTCGAGATCGGCAACGCCTACCAGCGTATTCGCCAGGCCCGCGGTCAGGCCTGACGACCCCAGGGCCAAGTGGCACTGGCCTGGCGCCTGACGTCGTTGCCGGCGAGCGCTACACGGCAGAGGGCATGAAGGGGGTGGAGGTGGAGACCCGGCGTCCTGACTGAGGCGAGGGCCGTCGGGACGTTGCCTGGTGTATCTCCAGAGAGGGTATCGGCTGTCGGTGTTGGGGAGGCGGGTCGCGGGGTGATGGAGGTATCTGTCGGCTCCGTCACCCGATGTCCGAGGGGAATTTTCAGGGTGGTCAGCTAGCTGCAGGCCGGCGCTGGCTTGTACTTCTGGAACGGCGGTTGCGGGGATGTGACAGCGCGGTTGCCGTTTGTGCCGCAAGCGCCTAGGATGCCCCGCTGCCCGCACGACGCCGTCCGGCGTCATCCCCTCGGGCCAAGACCGACAAGAACCCAGGAGACTCCCGATGTCCTTCGGACTCTTATCCCTGTTGCCGCCGCTGCTGGCCATCCTGCTGGCATTGGCGACGCGCAACGTCATTCCCGCGCTGTTCTGCGGCGTCTGGCTCGGGGCGACCATGCTCGCCGGCTACAACCCTGCCGCCGGCCTCTACAACAGTTTTTCTGACTTTATCGTGCCGAGCATCGGCGACGAGTGGAACGCCACCGTGCTGATCTACTGTGGCCTGTTCGGGGTGCTGATCAGCGTGCTGCAGCGTACCGGTGGCGCCCACGCCATCGCCCGCGCCATCTCGCGCAAGGTCGCCAGCGCCCGTGGCGCCCAGGGCAGCACGCTTGGCCTTGGCATGCTGATCTTCTTCGAGGACTATTTCAACGCCCTCACCGTGGGCAGCGTGATGCGTCCGATCACCGATCGCATGAAGGTCTCCCGCGAGAAGCTCGCCTACATCGTCGATTCCACCTCGGCCCCCATGTGCCTGCTGGGCCCGGTGTCCACCTGGGTGGTCTTCGTCATGGGGCTGATCGGCACTCAGCTGGGCGAGATGGAGGTGAGCGGATCGGAGTACCTGATCTACCTGTCCTCGATTCCGCTGAACTTCTACGCCTGGCTGGCGCTGGGGATGATCTTCTATATCGTCGTCACCCAGTGGGACTTCGGTCCCATGGCGCGGGCGGAACGTCGCGCCCGGGAGACCGGCAAGTTGATGGAAGACACCGCCAAGCCGCCTTCCGAGACCGACGCCATGGAGCTCAAGGCGCCGGAAGACACCGCTCGCAAGCGCAACATGCTGGTGCCGATCGGGGTGTTGCTGGCGATGATTCCGCCGCTGTTTCTGTGGACCGGCAACTTCCCGGAAAATGACCTGGTGACCGCGGTGGGCAACGCCGACGGCGGCCAGTCGATCCTGATCGCCACCCTGGTGGCGGTGATGACGGGGCTGGCCATGGGCATGAGTCAGCGGCTGTTCGACTTCCGCGAGGCCATGGATATCGTGGTCGAGGGCATCAAGAGCATGACCCTGGTCTACATCATCCTGGCGCTGGCCTGGTCCATCGGCAGCGTCACCTCCGAGCTTGGCACCGCCGACTACCTGGTCAGCCTGACCGAGGCCAGCATTCCGCCCAGCCTGGTACCGGTGCTGCTGTTCCTGATCGGCGCCGTGGTGGCCTTCACCACCGGCACCTCCTACGGCACCTTCGCCATCATGATTCCGATCGCCATGCCGGTGGCGGCGGCCATGGACCTGCCCATGGCGCTGGCCATCGCCTCGGTGCTGAGCGGCGGCATCTTCGGCGATCATTGCTCGCCGATTTCCGATACCACCATTCTGTCGTCGGCGGGGTCGAGCTGTGACCATATCGACCATGTGCGCACCCAGCTGCCCTATGCGGTGACAGCCGGTGTCGCAGGACTGGTGGCCTTCTTCGTGGCCGGCGTCACCGGTACCACCTGGATCGGAGCGATCAGCGGTGTCGCAGTGATGTTGACCATCGCGCTGGTGATGAAGGCGCTGTGGCAGCCACGGCAGGTCGATTCCGCGCCTCAGACACGCTGACGCAGGCTCGACGGCCGGGTCGCCGGATCGCCGGGTCGCTGAGTGCCTGGTCCCGCACCTGGCCCCGTGTCCGGTAGACCCTCCCCCAGGCCCAGCACAAAAAGGCCGAGCACAAAAAGACCCGGCACATAAAAAGGCCCCGCCGACATCACGTCGGCGGGGCCTCTGCGTTGGTACCCGGGGTCCTTACCCGCGGACACCCATCGGATCGGTGCGCTTAGCCGGTGGTGGCCTGACGGGCCAGGTCCAGGTCGTGCTCGCTCATGGCGAAGTCGGTGCGCTTGGCCTGAACCCGCAGCAGCTCCAGCCGGGCATTGGCCATGGCGTTGCTGCCGTTGTCGGCGATATGGGCGTTGCCGACCTGATGGGCGGCCTCCAGCGCGCTGGCGCTGACCTGAGCCAACGGCTCGGCGTTGAGCGCTTGGGCGCGGTCAGTGGCACGGTCGGCCTGGGCGGTCAGCGGCAGGGCAGCGGCGAGCAGGGCAGTAGCGGCGATCTTGGTAGTGGCTTTCATGGTGTCTCTCCTATTGGGCCTCGTGGCCCTTGTCTCTCTTGAATTCGACCGATTCAAAATAAAACGGTCGTTTTAATTTTGGTGGCATTTTTTGGCCCCTCAGGGCCTGCCTTTTCTGCAGCTTGTCATCCTGGACCTTGCTGACGCTGTCCTGCGTTCGAAGGATGTATCCAACGGGTACTGCATGAAAACTTGCGGCAATAATATTAACAGGCTAACGGAATGTCAAATACCGATTCGACCTTGGTCTAAGTCGCCTTTACACAGCGCAGCCTAGATGGTCACCGCGACACGTCGTCCGTCCTGCTGCAGAAAGCGAGTGGCCTGGGCCTGGTCGCGATGCAGTTGCAGCCTGGCGTTTGCCAGCGTCTTGCCATCATGGGTCGAGGCGGCGGTGTTGCCGATACGCTGACCACCGATAGCCAGAGGCTCGACATCGGCAACTTGCTGCCCCAGCACGTCATCGACCAACGGGGCCTGGTCGGTCAAGGGCGATTCGTTCAGGGCCAGGGCGTACTTGGGTGGTGCAGCCTGGGCCAGAGCGGGCAGAGAGGCGACGATCAGGGCAGCGAGGATCAAGGTGGGTTTCATGTCGATGCTCCTTCCGGTATCAGCGGGTGGCGTCACCCGCTGTCGATGTGTGTATTTTGTTAGCTTTCTATCGAAAGCGCCAGGTAATCGCTTTTATGGCTTCGATAAGGCGACTCTATTAAAACGGTCGTATGTCTGTAGCGGTGCAAAAACAAAGGCCTTTTTTTCTTGCTGTTACTTGGTGGCGGCGCGACCGAGGTCGAGATTGAGCATGAAGTCGGTCATTTCCACATGGCGAGACTGCAGCCGCAGGCGAGCCTTGCGCAGGGCTTCGGTGCTATCGCTGGCGATGTGGGCATTGATCACTTCATGGCCCTGCTGGGGCATGGCGTCGCGCATGGACAGGGGTTGGCTGTTCAGCGCGCGGGCCAGGTCGGTGGCACGGGCGTCGGCCTGGGCCGTCAGCGGAAGTGTGGTCACGGCGGCAATGGCGGCAATCGAAAGCAGCTTGAGTTTCATGTCGGCACCTCGAAGGTCAAGATCAATGGAGCGTAATGTTGCGTTTGATCTTGAGTCGGGGGTGGGCCGGATTCCTTACGCGGCCTATGACTTTTTTTCGATATCCACGTCGTCAGCCTGGGTAAAGTCACCCAGCGCCATCATGTGACCGAGCTTGCCTGCCTTGGTGGACAGGTAGTGCTCGTTGTGAGGGTTTAGCCCGGTGGTCAGGGCGACGCGTTCCACCACCTGAACGCCGGCCTGGGTCAGGGCGTCGACCTTGCGCGGGTTGTTGGTCATCAGCTTGAGCCCCTCGACACCCAGGTGTTCGAGCATCGGCACGCACAGGTCATAGCGGCGCAGGTCGGCGGCGAAGCCCAGGCGCTCGTTGGCCTCGACGGTGTCGGCCCCCTGGTCCTGCAGGTGGTAGGCGCGAATCTTGTTGAGCAGGCCGATGCCGCGGCCTTCCTGACGCAGGTAGAGGATGACACCGCGGCCTTCGCTGGCGATACGCTTGAGCGCTTCCTGAAGCTGATAGCCGCAGTCGCAGCGCATCGAGAACAGGGCGTCGCCGGTCAGGCATTCAGAGTGCACCCGTCCCAGCACAGGAGCGCCATCGTCGATCTCCCCCAGGGTCAGGGCGATATGATCCTTGCCCGTGGCCTCGTCTTCGAAGCCGTGCATGGTGAAGGTCGCCCAGGGGGTGGGCAGGCGAGAGGCGGCGATAAAGCGAATCGTCACGGGGTACCTCGGAGTCGAAACAACGGCAGCGCCGTCAAGGGGGCGCCCAGTTTATCAGGAAGTCGTGCAAGGCTCACGACACCTTGCCGACGACACAGGGTCGCAGGAGGCCACGCGTTCGGGAGTCATTGCGGTACAATGAGTCGCACATTTTCCCTGGATGACGCCTGCATGGAACTGAAGAACGATCGATTTCTGCGCGCTCTCGCGCGTCAACCGGTGGATCGCACTCCGGTCTGGATGATGCGCCAGGCCGGTCGCTACCTGCCGGAGTACAAGGAAGTGCGCGCCCAGGCGGGAAGCTTCATGGACCTGTGTCGTGATACCGCCCGCGCCTGTGAGGTCACCCTGCAGCCGCTGGAACGCTATCCGCTGGACGCCGCCATCCTGTTCTCCGATATTCTGACCATCCCCGATGCCATGGGGCTGGGCTTGTACTTCGAGACCGGCGAGGGTCCCAAGTTCCGCAAGCCAGTGCGCAGCGCAGAAGACGTGGCCGCGCTGACGGCGCCCGACGCCGAACGCGACCTCGACTACGTGATGCGCGCGGTCTCGACCATCCGTCGCGAGCTCAACGGTCGGGTGCCGCTGATCGGTTTCTCCGGCAGCCCCTGGACCCTGGCGACCTATATGGTCGAAGGCGCCTCCAGCAAGGACTTTCGCCACGTCAAGGGCATGCTCTACTCAAGCCCCGACGTGATGCATCAGCTGCTCGATACCCTGGCCACCGCGGTGACCGACTACCTCAATGCGCAGATCCGAGCTGGCGCACAGGCGGTACAGATCTTCGATACCTGGGGAGGGACGCTGTCCACGCCGGCCTATCGCGAGTTCTCGCTGCGCTACATGGAACAGATCGTGGCGGGGCTGATTCGCGAACAGGATGGGCGCCGGGTACCGGTGATCCTGTTCACCAAGAACGGCGGCCAGTGGCTCGAGGATCTGGCCGACACCGGCGCCGACGCCCTGGGGCTGGACTGGACCACTGAACTGTCCAGCGCGCGCAGCCGGGTGGGCCGCAAGGTGGCACTGCAGGGCAACATGGACCCCAATGTGCTGTTCGCCAACCCTTCGGCGATTCGTGCCGAGGTCGGCCGTATCCTCGACAGCTACGGTCACGGCCCGGGCCACATCTTCAATCTCGGCCACGGCATCAGCCAGTTCACCGACCCCGACAACGTCACCGCCTTCATGGAGGCGCTGCACGAGTTGAGCCCGGCCTATCATGCCCAGATCGCCTCAGGCTGAAGTCTCGGGCAGGCGGTCTGCATTCGTGCGGTGGTGGTGGGGGCTGGCCGCCGCCGCCGCCCTGGTCATCGCCTGGGGCAGTCTGATGCCTGCCAGCGAATTGCCGGAAGACCTGCCCTGGGACAAGGCCAACCATCTGATCGCCTACGCCGGCCTGGCAACACTGCTGGCGTTGGCGAGCGGGCGCAGCGGGCTGTCCATGGGACTGGCGGTGACCTACGGCGTCGCCATCGAGTTCGCCCAGATCCCGGTACCCGGGCGTCTTGGCGGCGATGTCTGGGACATCGTCGCCAATACCCTGGGTGCAGGGCTCGGTGTCGGGGCGGTCTGGCTGTGGTGCCGATGGCGGCAGCGCGCTCGCCGCTGATTCCCTTCCCGGATGACTCGACGGCGATGCCTGGGACGTCGTCGCCAACTTCCCATTGGTGCAGGGCTTGGTGTCGGGTCGGTCTGGCTGTGGCATCGAGGGCGCCAGCGCGCTCGCCGCTGATTGCCTTCCGCGAACTCGCCGCTGACTGCCTTCCCAAGTGACTCGGCGGCGATGTCTGGGACGTCGTCGCCAACTTCCCATGGGTGCAGGGCTCGGTGTCGGGGCGGTCTGGCTGTGGCATCGAGGGCGCCAGCGCGCTCGCCGCTGATTGCCTTCCCGGTCAAGGCGTCGACCGCGTCAGAGACTTGGCTCCTGGCGACTCGGCTTCTGGACCCTTTGCGATTCGGGCTCGCCGGTAGACGAACGGTTCAGGTCGAGGCCGGGCTCGCGATGTCCGCGTTTGCTCAGCGGTTCGGCCTTGCGCGTCACCCGAGCATCGCCGACCACCGCGTCGTCGTCCTCCAGTGGCCGGGCCTGGGAGGTCCAGGCCTTGTCGTCATCATGCACCGCCGGACGCCGATCGTAGGAACGGGTGACCACCGCGCCGGGGGCGAAGCCGGGCCGTTGACTGCCCAGGTGATGGGGCAGCAACCACAGCTCGGCCAGCAGGCGTAGTGCGACCATGGTCAGCAGGGTGAGGCCGGCGCCCAGCGCCAGGGGAGGCCAGCTCTCACTCCAGGTGGTCATGGCGACCCAGGGGGTGCGGGGGATCAGCCACCACAGACCGGCGGCGAGAACGCCGAGCTGTGCAATGAAATGACAGCTCAGCAGGGTGCGCCGGGCCAGTGGGGCGCGGGGAAAGAAGAACTGGCGCATGGTCGAGGTCCTCCAGCAGGGGAACTCGCAGGGCGCCAGGATGGGCGGCCCGCGAGTATCAGCGGTGCGGCGCAGGCAAAGGCGATAACCGGACAGGGCCGCAGGCCGCCGGGGCGTGTAACAGATGCCTGCATGCTACCCCAAAGGAGGCAGGGCTCGTCAGTGTCCGTGGAGGGCGACGCCGGTGTCGCCAATAACCACCAGTTGACGCTGCCGGGGTCCGTTGCCATGGTGACTTTGTACCGGTCATTGTGCCGGGAAGTCTGAACACAGGGAGGCGAGGACCGACCATGACGACGACTTATATCGTGGTAGCCGATGCGTCGCGTGCGCGAATCTTCACTCGGACAGGACGCAAGCTGAATGAAGTCGAGAGCCTGGTGCACGCCGAAGGGCGGCTCCACGAAGGCGATCTGGTGACCGACAAGGGCGGTGACGTTCATGAATCCAGTGCTACCGCCTCGCGTCAGGCTGGCGGCGAGGAGGTGGCGACCCAGCACCATGAAGTCATCTTTGCCCGAGAGGTAGCCGATCGACTGTATCGTGCCCGTGTCGACAACAGCATGGAAAAGCTGATCATGGTGGCGCCGCCGCGCTTTCTTGGTCACCTGCGCGACAAGCTCGATGCTCCCACCGCCAAACTGGTCATCCACTCCCTCTCCAAGGATCTGACCAAGGCCGACTGCGACAAGATCACCGACGCCGTCGACGATCTGCGCTGATCTGCGCCGCCCGCCGTCCGCGGCGGGCTCTCTCCTGCATAGCGCTAGTCGTTGCCGTTCAGGGCACCTGCGGCAGATCGATCTCGTCGCTGCGCTGGATCCCCTCCGTCATTTGCCGGCACTGGCGTAGAAATTCGCGCATGCCTGCGGTGAGGTACTTGTGACGGTGCCAGATAAAGGTGAACTGCCGACTCAGGTCCAGTTCCGGCGTGGGCAGTGGGGTCAGGCTGCCACGCCGAAAGGCGTCGCGCAGCGCCAGGCGTGAGACACAGCCGATTCCCAGCCCCGACTCCACCGCACGCTTGATGCCCTCGGTATGCTCCAGTTCGAGCAGGATATTGAAGCGACCACGTCGATGGCGGGCTGCCTGTTCGAGGGTCAGGCGCGTGCCTGAGCCCTCCTCTCGCATGATCCAGTCTTCACGCAGCAGGCGGTCGAGCTCCACCGGACCGCGGTTGGCCAGCGGATGACGGGGCGAACAGAACACCACCAGGTCGTCTTCGACCCAGGGCTGGGTGATGACCTCGTCCTCCTCGCACTGCCCCTCGATCAGCCCCAGGTCGAGCTGGTGATGGCGAACCGCATCGATGATCGAGCGAGTGTTGCGGACCTGCAGCCTTACCCGGCTGCCGGGGTGGCGCTGCATGAAGTCGCTGATCAACAGCGTCGCCAGATAGTTGCCGATGGTCAGGGTGGCGCCGACATCCAGATTGCCGATGCCCTGCTGGCCTCTGAGCAGTTCTTCCACTTCTTCGGCCCGATCGAGCAGGGCGACCGCCTTGGGCAGCAGCTGGAAGCCCAGTGCATTGAGCTTGAGGCGCTTGCCGATGCGATCGAGCAGCTGGCAGTCGAATTGGCGCTCGAGTTCGGACAGCGCGGTACTGGCCGCCGACTGTGACAGGGCCAGGGCGCGCGCCGCCTTGGACACGCTCTCGTGCTGGGCGACCGCAACAAAGACTTCCAGCTGTCGAAGGGTGTAGCGCATGGCACGGGCTCTCCGGCGCGATAGGGGTAAAGACGTCGGCGATGGGCATCTATATCAATGAATTGGATAAGCGTTATCCATACAATCCATTTAACAGATAATATGGCCGGTCTTAGAATTATCCGCAAGACTTGATATCGGGCTTTATTCACTTCAGGAATAAGCCCACGCATTTTAAGGAGTTGGCATGAGCAAGTTTGCCCTGGAAGAAGTGCTGAGCGTTCATCACTGGAACGACTCCCTGTTCACCTTCCGCACGACCCGTGAGCGTAGCCTGCGTTTCAAGAACGGCCAGTTCGTGATGATCGGTCTCGAGGTCAACGGCAAGCCGCTGATGCGTGCCTACTCCGTGGCCAGCCCCAACTACGAGGACCACCTCGAGTTCTTCAGCATCAAGGTACCCGATGGTCCCCTGACCTCTCGTCTGCAGCACCTGCAGGTAGGCGATCAGATCATGGTCAGCCGCAAGCCTACCGGTACCCTGGTATGTGACGACCTGCTGCCTGGGCGCAATCTCTACATGCTGTCCACCGGCACCGGTCTGGCGCCCTTCCTCAGCCTGATCCAGGACCCCGAGGTCTACGAGCGCTTCGAAAAGGTAGTGCTGGTGCACGGCGTGCGCCACGTCAACGAGCTGGCCTACGCCGACTTCATCACCAAGGAGTTGCCGGCGCACGAGTACCTGGGCGAGGAGATCAGCGAGAAGCTGGTCTACTACCCCACCGTGACCCGTGAAGACTTCCACACCATGGGCCGCCTGACCGATCACATCCGCACCGGCAAGCTGACCGACGACAAGGGCCTGCCGCCCATTGATCCCAAGCAGGACCGGGCCATGATCTGCGGCAGCCCGGCCATGCTCGACGACACCAGCGCACTGCTCGACGAGCTCGGCTTCAATATTTCCCCGCGCATGGGCGAGCCCGGCGACTACGTCATCGAGCGTGCCTTCGTGGAGAAGTAAGACCCCACGACAGGACGCCGCAAACGACGCCGCCGATGGCAAGTGGCCATCGGCGTCGTCGTTGCTGCTGGCGGATTGAATCGCCTGCCGGTGTGGCGGTGGTCAGTCGCCGAGAGCCTCGGCGATCTCGCGTTCGCCGTCCAGGAGCACCGTCTCGTGATTACGGATCTTTCGTTGCCCCAATAGATAGACCAGGGCCTGGGCCACGTTGGCTCGGGATATCTGGTTGTTGCCCCCGGTCTCGTCCAGCGACGTGGCCACACGGCCGGTGGCGTCGTCGTCGGTGAGCCGGCCTGGCTTGACGATGACATGGTCCACCTTGCTGCTGCGCAGGTAGGCATCGGCAGCGAACTTGGCGGCCATGTAGGGCCTGAGCTTCTCCGGCGCCTGCAGCGGCTGCTCGGCGCGCATGGCGCTGACCATCAGCATGCGATCCAGCCCCTGGCGGCTGGCCTCGTCCGCCACCCGCGTAGCGGCGTAGAGGTCGATCAACAGCGTCTTGTCGGGCCCGGTGTTCGGGCCGGAGCCGGCGGTGAACAGCACCTGATCGCAACCTTCGAAGGCGGAGGCGAAGTCGCCCTCCAGGTCGGCGACGACCGTCTCGATACCTTGTTGCTCGAACCAGTCGCGTTGCTCGGCGCTACGGATCATGGCGCGAATCGGATGTCCCTGGCGGTGGGCGATGGCGCAGACCTGGCGGCCGATCTGGCCGTTGGCACCTATCACGAGTGTGGTCATGTCGGCCTCCTTGTCGATACCTGGAAATAACCATGGCGTCGATGGGGAAGACTTTCAACGGGGGAGACTTTCAATGGGGAGGCGAATCGATGGCGACGCCGCCCGCAGGCCAGTACCCTGTGCGTCTTTCCCTCACCCACCCGCTCAGGAGTAGCGATGAATCCTCAGGACCTGGAACGCCTGGTTACCTTGCCGATGCCTTTCGGCAAGCATCAAGGCACCTTGATCGCCGATCTGCCCGGGCCTTACCTGGCGTGGTTTGCCCGGGTCGGGTTTCCCCCCGGAGAGATCGGACGCCTGCTGGCGCTGATGCACGAGATCGACCACAACGGCCTGAGCGACCTGCTGGAGCCGTTGCGACGCCGCGGCTGAGCGGCGCCACCTGGCGGGGAGAACCGGTCGCCGTCGTCAGACAGCGTCCTTGTCGGTCGAGCTCAAACCGCGTCCTTGTCGGTCGAGGTCAGACAGCATCCTTGTCGGTCTCGCCGGTACGGATACGAATGACCTGCTCAAGGGGGGTGGCTGAAGACAGCTGCCATCGTCGGTCAGACAGCGTCCTTGTCGGTTTCGCCGGTACGGATACGAATAACTTGTTCAAGGGGAGTGACGAAGATCTTGCCATCACCGATCTTGCCGGTGTTGGCGACCTGGACGATGGCTTCGATGACCTGCTCGGTCATACCGTCGTCGACCGCCACCTCAAGCTTCACCTTGGGCAGAAAGTCGACCACGTACTCGGCTCCCCGGTACAGCTCGGTGTGGCCCTTCTGACGGCCAAAGCCCTTCACTTCAGTGACGGTGATGCCCTGAACACCGATCTCGGAGAGCGACTCGCGGACGTCGTCGAGCTTGAATGGCTTGATAATCGCGGTCACCAGTTTCATGGCGGGTTCCTCATCCTGTCCGTGTGGGGGCGGCGTCGGTCGTGCCTGGCGCCAACCCGTTGGCGGCGCGCCGTTGCGCCTGTCCTGACTAGTGTGACAAAGCATACCCCTGGCGAACAGCAATAAAAAAGGCCCCCGAAGGGGCCAGGAGGAGCACGCCAGCTCACTGGTGTCGCGGGTAAGCTCAGGCTTACTTCTTGGCGACGTTAAACTCGGGGTAGGCTTCGAGACCACATTCGGCCAGGTCGACGCCTTCGTATTCTTCTTCTTCGCTGACACGCACACCCATGATTGCCTTGATGATCAGCCACACGACCAGGCTAGCGGTGAAGACCCAGGCGAAGATGCCGATGATGCCGAGCATCTGTGCGCCGAAGGTGGCGTCGGCGTTGTTCAGCGGGACCGCCAGGACACCCCAGATACCGGCCACACCGTGGGCGGAGATGGCACCGACCGGATCGTCCAGGCGCAGCTTGTCGAGGACCACGATGGCGACCACCACCAGGACACCGCCGACTGCACCGATCAGGGTGGCGCCGAGGGCCGTGGAGGACAGCGGGTCGGCGGTAATGGAGACCAGGCCAGCGATGGCGCCGTTCAGGGCCATGGTCAGGTCGGCCTTGCGGAACCAGATCTTTGCCAGGATCAGCGCGGCGATGACACCCCCGGCGGCGGCAGCGTTGGTGTTTACCAGCACCTGGGCCATGTTGTTGGCGGAAGACACGTCGGAGAGCTTGAGCTCGGAGCCGCCGTTGAAGCCGAACCAGCCCAGCCACAGGACGAAGGTACCCAGGGTCGCCAGCGGCATGTTGGCACCGGGGATGGCATAGATGGCGCCGTTCTTGCCGTACTTGCCCTTGCGCGGACCGAGCACCAGCACACCGGCCAGGGCTGCAGCGGCACCCGCCATGTGGACAATGCCGGAACCTGCGTAGTCGGAGAACCCTGCTTCGGACAACCAGCCGCCGCCCCAGGTCCAGTAGCCGGAGACCGGATAGATCACGGCGGTCATGACCACGGCGAAGGCCAGGAAGGCCCACAGCTTCATGCGCTCGGCGACAGCGCCGGAGACGATCGACATGGCGGTGGCCACGAACACGACCTGGAAGAAGAAGTCGGCGCGGGCCGAGTAGTAGGGTGCGTCTTCACCACCTGCCAGCACCGCATCGACGCTGTTTTCGGCGCCGATCAAGAAGCCGAGGTTGGGGATGAAGCCGCCGGCGTCGGAGGAGTACATCAGGGCGTAGCCCACCAGCAGATACATGGTGCAGGCGACCGCGAACAGCACGATGTTCTTGGTCAGAATCTCGGCGGTGTTCTTGGCTCGGACCAGGCCGGCCTCGAGCATGGCAAAGCCGGCGGCCATCCACATGACCAGGGCGCCGCAGATAAGGAAGTAGAAGGTGTCCAGCGCGTAGCTGAGTTCACTGATATCGACCATGGAAGTGTCTCGCTATATTTTTATCGGAAGTCGGGTCAGGGGACGGGGATCAGACCGCGTCGGAGCCGCGCTCGCCGGTGCGAATGCGGATGACGTCTTCCAGCGGCGTGACGAACACCTTGCCGTCACCGATCTTGCCGCTGTTGGCCGCGTTGCAGATGGCTTCCAGCACGCTGTCCAGTCGGGCCTCGTCGATCGCAACCTCGACCTTCACCTTGGGCAGAAAGTCGACGACATACTCGGCGCCGCGGTATAGCTCGGTGTGGCCCTTCTGGCGGCCGAAGCCCTTGACCTCGGTCACTGTGATGCCCTGGACGCCGTTGTCGGCCAGCGCCTCGCGGACGTCGTCCAGCTTGAAGGGCTTGATGATGGCGGTGATCAGTTTCATGGCATGGCTCCCTACGTGCATAAGGTGGCGGCTTGTTTCCGCTCGGTGCATGGATATCTATGCATAGCGATATACGTGCCATAAATTTGGCAAAATCTTTGTTTACAATGGTTTGTGGTTGTTCTTGATAGCGAGAGACGAAAAACACCCGCGAGTTTGCGGCACTGCATCAAAGTTAATGCACTGTTTTGGTGCTGGCGCGTATTGGTGGTGCGTCATTGGCGAGCATGTTGTGCTGCGTCGCGTGCCGGGGCGCGTGTAGGTATCAGGGAGTCGCCAATGCGCCGGGCGTCGCTGGGCAAGGGCCACGAAGCATGCGTTGGGCGCCCGGCTTGCGTATCCTGTCGGCAACGGAGTTCCCATCGACGTTTCAAGGAGAGCCATCATGGTCAGTCAGGATCGCATCAGCCGTTTGGCACAGCAGATCGGCGAGCGCTTGCAGGGCGCCTCCCAGGCCCCGGAAGACATCCAGAAGGGGGTCCAGCAGGTGGTGCGTGGCGCCTTCGATCGTCTCGAACTGGTGTCACGCGAGGATTTCGACATCCTCATGGACGTGTTGCAGCGCACCCGCTCCCGGGTCGAGGCGCTGGAAAAGCAGGTAGCGGCGCTGGAGAGCCTGGTCGAGGAACGTGCAGCGCCCGCTGGCGAAGCGACCGCGGCGCCTGCCGTGGCCGAGGAAGCCGCCGAGGTACCGGTGCCGCCGGTGCCGGAACAGGGCAAGCAGGACGAGGCATCGAGCGGTTCAGCCGACAAGCCCTCCGCCTGAGGCTTCAGACGCAGAACGTCACAAGATATGCCGGCCCGCCCTGGCGGGGGGCCGGCATGGGGCGCCGGTGAGGTGGGCGTGCTCTACTGGTCATGAGCCTTCCGTCAGGCAGGGAGCCCATGACGCTTGCCATCATTGCCACCCGTGCGGGACTGGGGCTGGACGCCCCCGAGGTACAGGTCGAGGTACACCTGGCCAACGGCCTGCCGGGCATGACCCTGGTCGGCCTGCCCGAGACCGCAGTGCGCGAAAGCCGCGAACGGGTGCGCAGCGCCCTTGCCACCTGCGGCCTCGACTACCCGCTACGCCGTATTACCCTGAATCTTGCTCCCGCCGATCTGCCCAAGGAGGGTGGACGCTTCGATTTGCCCATCGCGCTGGGTCTGCTGGTGGCTTCCGGCCAGTTGCCCGCCGCCGCACTGGAGGGTGTCGAGTGTGCCGGCGAACTGGCCCTCGATGGTCGGTTGCGGCCGGTAGCCGGCATGCTGCCCTTCGCCATGGCCACCCGTCAGGCCGGGCGGCGCCTGATCCTGCCCGAGGCCAACGCCGATGAGGCGGCCCTGGTCAATGGCCTGGAGGTGCTGCCGGCGGCACACCTGCTCGACGTCGTCGCCCACCTGGCCGGGCGCATTCCCCTCGCTGCTCACCCACCCACCGCACCGCCGCAAGACGGGTCTGCGGCGCTGGATCTGTGCGATGTGCGTGGCCAGTATCAGGCCCGGCGAGCGCTGGAGGTGGCGGCGGCGGGTGGGCACAACCTGCTGTTTGCCGGGCCGCCCGGCACCGGCAAGACGTTATTGGCCAGCCGACTGCCCGGGCTCTTGCCGCCGCTTGGCGATGACGAGGCGCTGGAGGTAGCGGCGATTCGCTCGGTGTGCGCGCTTCCCCTGTCCGATGGCTTTGGCCGTCGTCCGTTTCGTTCGCCTCACCACACCGCCAGCGCGGTCTCGCTGGTCGGTGGCGGCTCGCGTCCGCGGCCCGGCGAGATCTCGCTGGCCCATCGCGGCGTGCTGTTTCTCGACGAGTTGCCTGAGTTCAGTCGCCAGGTGCTGGAGGTATTGCGCGAGCCGCTGGAAAGCGGCGAGATCCATATCGCCAGGGCCAGTCACGAGCGACGATTTCCCGCTCGTTTTCAACTCGTTGCCGCGATGAATCCTTGCCCTTGCGGCCATCTGGGTGATCCGCGTCAGGACTGTGTATGCACCGCGTCCCAGATACAGCGCTATCAGGCGCGCCTGTCCGGTCCTTTGCTCGACCGCATCGACCTTCAAGTGGAGGTGCCGGCGCTGCCGGTGGAACAGTTGACGTCGCATCAGCCGGGGGAAAGCACCGCGATGGTGCGCCGACGCGTGATGGCGGCGCGTCAGCGTCAGCAGCAGAGGGGAGTGCTCAACGCCCAGCTCGCCGGCGCCGCGCTGGAGAGCGCCTGCGCCCTGGAGGTGGCCGAGCGCACCTGGTTGGCGCAGTCGCTTGAGCGCCTGCGGCTGTCTGCCCGGGCCTACCACCGGGTGCTGCGGGTGGCGCTGACCCTGGCCGACCTGGCCGGGCGCGAACGTCCGTGCCGTGATGACCTGATCGAGGCCATCGGCTATCGCCAGCTGGATCGGCTGTTGAAGCACTACTGATGGCGCGGCAGGGGAGGGGCGTCAGTGACGTGGCTGCCTGCCTGCTGGCCACCCCAAGCTGCGCTTGAAACAGCATCTCCTAGAGGTCGGGGCGGTGGTGTAGCCCCACAAATTCAAGGCTTGCACGTGGAAGGCGTAGCACTGGTTGGTGCAGCACGCCGAGTGATGGGGCTGGGGCCGCAGTATTGAGAAGATATCCTGTTTGGAGAAGATGCTTCACCGAGCTGGTATCGCAGAAACTTGCGAACTTCGGCGAATAGGTCCAACCGAATGGCTTCGTTAATTAAGTGACTACGAGCTTCCGGATGGCTGCGGGCATGGGGGGGAAATTGCTCGTAGAATGTAGTTGTACTAGCCATACTTCGAACTTCAACTCTAGAAAACTAGCAGAAGAGCCCGCAGGGGCGGTGTCGGCAATTGTGTTATAGCCGTTTCATAGTATTCGCTATTTGGGTGGATTACCCAAATCAAACCCAGGGCCTGGTTTTACTAAAACTATCAATTACTTTGTGTCCACTTTTTCGTGGTGTTGTTTAATCGCCCGTCTAGAGTTTAACGATGGTATGTTCAGGTCCGGAGGGGAGGGGAAGTGGAAAAAAGTTATATTTTGGCTGCTTTTTAATTAAGCTAAGTTTAAGTTTTCTGATCCTTAATGCTTGGCCATGTCGAATTTTATAATCTTTATTTAACCGAATTTTTGAAGGAAGCGATATGGGTCAGCTAAGAAAACTCATTAGCTCGACATCTGAAAACAACCTTACACCTGTTGCGTCGGCTAATTCACTTGCTGACTTAGTGAATCCAGAATTAGAAACAACAAAAGCCAAGTCAGCACCATAGTATTTTTTAGCAGAGAATGCTTCTTGAACAGCGCTATTTCCGATCTTTGACGAGTGGTATTTAGTTTGAACTATAATTGTTAGTTGTGATTTTGACAGTATGATGTCCGCGCCTTGGTCGCCAGACGCTTTAGTAAGTTCAGCATCCCAAGTGGTTTCTTTATTAATTTGACTGGCGATTCTTGATTCATACTCTGTCCCAGATATATTAATGTCAGGCGTAGTGGTGTTTTCTCGATTAAACTCAATGAAGAAGTCGATATTTTTCAATGTTGCACGGATAACTTCACCTTTATTTATTTCGTACCATACAAGGTGTTTAAGGCGAGTGGTTTCAAAATGCTCAAATAATTCACTGTCGATACTGTCATGTGCTCCATGAATGAAAGGTTCGATTTTATCCTTGTAATATTTTTCAAGATAGCTGAACCACCCTTTGCTTATGGTATCGCCGAATTCATCGCATCGTATTGCCCTATCTTTCTTTGACAAGAGTATTGGTAGGTGTTCTTCAAGTTTTGAAGAAAACTTTTTAAGAAGAACTGAATGAATTCCTACATGCTTCAGAAAAACATCATCAAGCTTGAGAAGCGGAAGAAAATTATCCTCAGCTGTGAGGCTGATCTCTTTACAAAAACCAATCGTCCAAGCCTCAGACTCAAACTCCTGAATATTTTGCAAAATCTGTTTTCTATTCTCTAAGCTTGACAGGGTAATCTCGCCACTCATAACGAGTTTTTTGATCTCTTCCTGAACTTCCGACATTTTCGCTCCTTGGTAGTGGTCAATGGACTTTGTGATCATCCCCAGTCGGTAATGTTAAAGCAAGAGGTTAGACGGAAAGAAATACGAGTTATCTTGATCTTTCCCAGTAGCAGTGGCCACCCTGTTTAGTAACTGCTCTGAACGAGGTAGCCCATGATAAAGACATCGATTTCCATAAAGAGGCAACGTGCCTACTCCATCGGAAACTACCGGGAGGAGTGATCTTGCCCACCAACAGTGGACACCCCGTTAAGGCAGTACACTGAACGAGGTGACCCCATGGCAAGGCAAGCAACGTCGATGAAGAAGACTCGCACCCGTTACTCCCAGGTCTACAAGGACGAGGCCTTGGCACTCGCTGACCGTGTTGGTACCAGTGCCGCCGCCCGCGAGCTGGGTCTCCAACCCAGCCAGCTCTACCAATGGCGAGCCAAGGCTCAGCAGCAGCAGAGCGCCTCGGCTCGCGAGCAGGCCTTGGCGGAAGAGAACGCAAGGCTCAAGCGTCAGCTGGCTGAGAAGTCGGAAGAGCTTGAAATCGCAAAAAAAGCCGCCTTGCGCTCAACCGGTCAATGCAACGGTGGTGGATAAGACTTCGGCAGGTGTCTTGTATCCCAGCGTTTTCCTGGGGCGCTCGTTAAGCCGCATGGCCACCTGATCAAGGTCTTGCTGGGTGAACGTGGATAGATCTGTCCCTTTTGGGTAGTACTGTCTTAGCAGGCGGTTGGTATTCTCGTTGGTTCCCCGCTGCCATGGGCTCTGAGGGTCGCAGAAGTAGACTTGAATATCGGTCGCAACCGTCAAGTCCTTATGTGCCGCCAGCTCTGTGCCCCGATCCCATGTCAGAGATCCTCTCAGACCAGCCGGCAGCCGCTGGGCCTCTCTTATCAAGCCAGCGATCACACTGGTCGTATCCTTGCCATCCACCTGAACTAGCATGGTGAAGCGAGAGTGACGCTCGACCAACGTAGCAATGTGGGAATTTCTGGCACCGGTGATCAAATCTCCTTCCCAGTGCCCCGGAATCGCCCGGTCCTCCGCCTCTGGAGGACGTTCTCGGATGGACACCGCATCCCGGATCTGTCCGCGCGGCTGACTCGTAGCAAGCTTGGAGCGGCGCATCATGCGCTTATAACGCAGATGCTGCATCAGTTCCTTCTTCAGTACACCGCGCGCTTGGATGTAAAGGCTGCGGTAAATCGTCTCATGTGACACCTGCATGCGCCGGTCTCTCGGGAAACGGAGTTTCAGCCAGCCCGAGATCTGCTCAGGAGACCACTGTAGTGCAAGCTTTTCCGCCACGAGCTGCCGCAGTTCGGGGACAGTTGCCAGATGGCACACCTTAGGGCGTTTGGCATGCTCCCATGCAGCCTCATCAGCAGTAATGGCCCGATACCGGTCGCGTCCTCCATGGCGAGCGACTTCCCGGCTCACCGTGGAAACAGAGCGCCCCAGCTGCTGGGCGATTCGCCTAAAGGACTGACCAGTGGCGATACCACGGGAGATCGTCTCCCGCTCAGCTAGGGTCAAGTGCCGACTGGATCGTGAACGAGGGTGCGGTGCGATACCACCGCTGGTGGACAGAACACGATGTACCGACCCTGGATGCTGACAAAGTAGCCGACTGACCTCACTTAACGATTGACCTGCTTGCCACTGCTCCCAGAGTAACTGCTTCTGGTTTGCGGAGAGTCCTCCTGGCCGTCCTCGTCTTGCCATATCGTTCCCTGTCGGGTGGCTGTGTTGCGATGACCAGTTGAGCGTACCGCGGTGTACTTCGCGAAAAGCCTGAAGTGAAGTACGCCTTCATCGAGCAGCATCGTCAGGCCTTCAGCATTCAACGGATGTGTGCGTTTCTCGGTGTCGCCCGCAGCGGCTACTACGCCTGGCGACTGCGGGGAGGTGTACCCTCTCCTCGCCGCCGCCGGCAAGCGCTCACCGATCAGCGCGTGGCTCAGGCCTTCGAGCAGGGCAAGGGGCGCTCAGGCGCCCCCAGGCTGACCCATGACCTGAACGATGCTGGCGTAGCCATCTGCCTCAATACCGTGGCTGCCAGCCTCCGTCGGCAAAACTTGCGGGCGAAAGCCGCGCGTAAGTTCAAGGCCACGACGAACTCACGGCATGGCCTGCCCGTCGCACCGAATCTGCTGGAGCAGGACTTAAGTGCTACGGCGCCGAACCAGAAATGGGTCGGCGACATCACTTACCTGGCGACTGGTGAGGGCTGGCTCTACCTGGCGGTACTGATTGACCTGTATTTACGCAAGGTGATCGGCTGGGCGATGAGCGAGCGCATGACCGCTGACCTGGTCGGCGACGCGCTTCAGATGGCGCTGTGGAGCCGCAAGATGCCCAAGGGCGTCATCGTGCATAGCGACCGTGGTAGCCAGTATTGTTCGTCCCTGTACCAGTCGTTGCTGACCCGGCACGACCTCCGGTGCAGCATGAATGCCAAGGGCAACTGTTACGACAATGCCTGCGCCGAGAGCTTCTTTCACAGTCTCAAGGTCGAGGCCATTCACGGCGAGCGACTCACGACCCGAGAAAACATGCGACGGCAGGTGTTCGAGTACATTGAGTTGGACTACAACCGGCAACGCCGGCACAGCGCGATCGGGATGATCAGCCCAGAGGCCTTCGAGGCTCGAATGATCGCTTAGACCGGTGTCCACCAGTGCTGGGTAAGATCAGTATTGCGCGAGCCGCTGGAAAGCGGCGAGATCCATATCGCCAGGGCCAGCCACGAACGACGCTTTCCCGCCCGCTTCCAGCTAGATGTATACAAAGCATGAATCGTCTTTAGAGGCTAGAAAAGACCGCAACCAACTGTAATTAAAAAGTTTTCTTATTCGAAAACGTATTGAGACCATGATGATAGTGATTCACATCCCGTCAGGTAGAGCAGGGTAGGGTGCCAGCGATGTGAGCTGGCAACGTGGTACGAGAGATTTGGGGAGAGATACAGGAAGGCTGAAACGTATAAGGAATGGTAGGGGAAGATCGAGGCCCAAATAGGCGGCCCCGACAGCTACATCCCGGCACACCCGTCCACCACACCGATTCCCATAGAATACGTGTAACATTATGTTTTTAAAGGTTGTTTAATCTATAGGGCCAACCTCAATATGAGTGTTCACGATAGCATTCGCTAGACCAATTTGTCCCACCTATGTGCCCCCATACGCGATGAGGCCTTGGTGTGAGCCTTAAGCATGAACCTTTGATTAAGGCCAGCAACGCATTTTTGGCATCCGACTACCATCTGAGTTTACAATACAGCTCATCATAAGCTCATG
This sequence comes from Halomonas sp. OfavH-34-E, assembly GCF_024124525.1. Lineage (NCBI taxonomy): Bacteria > Pseudomonadati > Pseudomonadota > Gammaproteobacteria > Oceanospirillales > Halomonadaceae > Halomonas > Halomonas sp. OfavH-34-E. The sequence goes on from NZ_JAMXRY010000061.1 coordinate 26,486, forward strand.
AACTCTACAAAGCATCCTTGATTTCTAGTAAAGAAATCCTCTATCGCAAGGAAACACTAAAGGATATATATGGATCACTCATTCACTCCAGAAAGCTTCTTAAAAATAACAACAAAGCTTGACCCCAAAAAGCACAAAATGGGGAGAAGCAAAAAAGAATATCTAAGGTTTCATGCGAAAAGCATTGAGAAATTAAAGAACAAAGATTTCAAGATTAATGAGGTTATGATCTCCAAGACTGCACATGGCAACATTAAACATATTGATCGCTCAGCCTCACACGCAATCTTTGCAGTAAGAAAAGCAAATCAAAACATCAAATTCACCTACAAAGTAAAGCCTGCGAACCGCGACAAAATTGTTAGGCAGGTTATAGAGTTACTAGGAAGCCATGAGCCAAAAGCAATTTTAAGATTAGATATTTCAAAGTTTTATGAATCAATTCCAGTAGAAAAAATCGCAACAGCGATTCTGGGTGATTACAGAATAAACTACGAAACAAAAAATGTGCTCCACTCCCTCTATGAAGGAAAAAAAAGCTCTGAATATTCAAATCTCCATAGAGGGCTCTCCCTCAGCTCTACCATGTCAGAAATATTTATGGAGAGCACTGATAAAAAAATATCTACCATTGATGGGGTTTACTACTACGCCCGCTTTGTTGATGACATCATAGTTTTCTGTACTGGAAAGCCGGAAAAGGTAATTAAGGACATAAGGCGCATCCTACCTAAAGAACTAAAGCTAAATTCCAAAAAAACCGCTCTCATAAATGTAAAGCTCGATGAAAATAACAAGCTCGTTATCCATTCGCCCAGCGCCTCTTTAGAGTATCTAGGTTATAAGTTCTCAATGTCGACGTCTAAAAACAAAGTATCGGTAGACGTTGGCATAGCTGAAGAAAAAAAGAAGAAAATTAAAACTCGGCTAATCCTATCCGCCAAACAGCTGTTAAAGAACGGCGACAAAAAACTATTCTTTGATAGAGTAAAGTTCTTAACTGGCAACCATCGAATCAAAGGCTCATACGGGCGCAACAAACTCTTTTCCGGAATTCACTTCAACTACAGAGCTATGGAAGGAAAAACAGGTTCTTCCCAGTCACTACAAGAGCTCGATAGCTTTCTAAACACCCTTTTGTTTAACAGAAAATCGATGCTAAGTCGTAATTTGAGATCACAACTAAACAAACAAGACCAGATGGCATTATCACAATACAGCTTCAAAGAAGGGTTCCAAAAGAAAATAATCAACAACCTTTCAGAGAAAAGAATTTCTGAAATCAAAAAGGCTTGGAAAGATGTTGCGTAACAAAGCATGGAAGAAAAAACAGGTAGAAAAAAAGGATTACCACCGCATTCTTCTTACCGAAACTCTGCCTTATGAGGTTCCTGTCCATTTTTCCAATTTAGGCTTTTATCAAAAAGTCAAAAATAGAGAATTTGATGACACAAAGCTCCCTCTTCCTTTTGATAATATAAAGGGAAAGTCTCTCCCATTTAATTACGAAATCAGGAATGGTGAAAACAAAAAAAGAGTCCTCTCAATACCACACCCGATAAATCAGATAAAATTCGTAAACTTATATAAAAGATATGAAGAAAAAATAATATTTCTATGTTCGAAAAGTGAGTACTCTCTTAGGTACCCTGCAGCCACAGGATCGTACTTTTTTGAAAAAGGGAAGAGATCTAAAAAAGAAGATAAAAGGACTGTGGACTCATATGGCGATGATGTGATCACTGAAAGCTCATCCTCTTTCTTCTCATATGAGAGATATAATTTCGTTTACAAGTTTTATGACTCTATCGAATACTGCGACTTAGAAACTCGGTTTGGTTATTTGAAAAAACTAGATGTCAAAAAGTGTTTTTATAATTTATACACGCACTCTATATCGTGGGCCGTAAAAGGTAAAGAATTTTCCAAGAAAGCGAGAAGCTCTTCTTCTTTACCCAATGATTTTGATAAAATAATCAGAGATTGCAACTATGGAGAAACCAATGGCATTGTGGTTGGGCCTGAAGTGTCAAGAATTTTCAGTGAAATCATTCTGCAAGAGCTGGATGTAAAACTGAAAAAAAGCCTCTCCAAACTTAATCTTCATTCAGACCAAGAATATGCCATAAGACGTTATATTGACGACTACTTCATATTCTCTAACTCAGAAGAAATTCTGGAAACGGTGACAGAGGAGTTGGAAAAAATACTTGGCGACTACAAGCTTCACTTAAACGAAAGTAAAACTGAAGTCATTCGGAGGCCATTTGTCTCAGGGGAAACAGCTGCAAAAGCCAGTGCAGCAAATTTAATCGAGAAGCAATTCGATACAATGTCGTCAATAAGAGATAAAAAAGAAGGTCATCTGAGAAGTGCCTTCAAAAGGCCGATCAATATAGAATCCAAACTTTCAAGCATGATCAAGGACTACAGGATAATAGTCCATGAAAAAGATATCTACGCATCAAGTGTCTGCAACTACACCCTCACAATAATACTAAACAAAATCAATGAGATTGCAGAATGGAAAGACGTTGAATACGAGAAATCAGGAAAGAACTTTAATAACTTCTTGACTGTCCTGTTGCTATTCTCGCTCTACGTGTTCTCGCTTGGAGTCAAACCCCGCTCATGCTATATTTTTTCTAGGCTTATGATTGCTATAGGCAATAACTTTTTGCCTCCTGAAAACCCATACTCAAAAAACATAAAATCTGCGGTTTCTGACAAACTTAAAGATATAATAAAAATGAAGAGCGACTCGGAAGTGCACACTGTAGAGCTTTTTGATCTGGTGCAACTATTGAGATGGCTAGGCCCAGATTATGAAATAGGTCCGATTGGTTTTAAAAAAGCTTATTTCCAATAAAGAAGGGGAAATAGACACGTCTTATTTCGGGATAATGGCCACACTTGATTATTGTAAAAACATCCGCGGGCGAAGAGATTTAAAAATACAGCTTATAGAGCATGTCTCAAACTATGTATTAAAAAAGAGAGTGCCAACATCATCCGCCGAGTGCTTCATGATTATCTCAGATTTAATGGCATGCCCATACTTAAGCGACAGAATGAAAAAAAGCGCTTGCAGAGCCTCTGTCAAAAAGTACTGGAGCGAGAAAGAGCTTTATAAGCCAAGAGACAAGCTAGACAGCTCAGCACAAAAACTATTCAATTATTACAAAAACATTGGGGGTATATGGTTTTACGAATGGGACTCACTATCAGAGAGCAGCTTTGAACCAAAAGTACTGAAAAGAAAGGAGCTCAGGACTGCATATTGAAGCTTCCTAGCCATATTCATTTGTCTTTGATAAGATGATGTTGGTTCTGGGCTAGTAGCCATATGCAGGTGCAACACCGACCTGCACTCGCAGAGCGATTTGCGAGGTACAGATTGGACATCTTGCTAGTCTAGGCTGGCAAGACCATTATCGAGTGCTAGATGATGGTCCATTCTGGCTAAGGGGCAGTGGCTTGAACGCTGTCTCAACAGGAATGGCTGTTCGCTTAATGCTACAGCTAAGCCTGTTTGCTGTGCGGTTTGCAGCACACACACGAATGGTGAACGTCCAGAACCATATACCACCTTCTCCACCTCCGAGCCGGCGCGTGAATTTTTTTAGCGCATAGTTCTGCAGATGGGCTTCGCCCAGTTTTCTCCTTGGTCTTCCGGAGCTCGGACTCATACTGCTCACGAATATCCTTGGGGCGGGCTTTGAACCCGTTCTCTAAGCTGCGCTGGGCCTCATCGACCCAGCCTTCGATCTCGGAGACGGTGAGATCGTATTGGCTCGCCACCTCAGCTGCTGTGGTCTTGCCCTTGAAGATGTCCATGAGCACGGAGGCCTTGCGCTTCGCGGTCCATCGCTTGATGGGGTTGTCGTCAGTCATTCTGTTCTCCTGATGGCTGCACTATAGCCTGTGCAGCTTTGGTGTCGACGCCGGAGCTATAAGTCCGTAGATCATCAAAATAGATTGTCCCCCCGACCCGCATGGCCTTCTCTTGTTGGTGACGAAGCCTCCAAGAGAACTGGCCATGCTAAGCCGAGAGGACTTTCT
>NZ_JAMXRY010000062.1:0-30168 GCF_024124525.1 Halomonas sp. OfavH-34-E
TCATCTGGTTACCGTGAATGGCAGTGACAACTCAGCGGTGCCCGAGCCGGACAAGTCAGGCGCCCGAGTCCGGCGAGATGCCGAGGCTGTTTTGTCAGCCGCCCGGGGCAAGCCCTTCAAAGCTGTGATCCTTCAGTCAAACATAATCTACGGCGAGAGCCTGGAACATGGGCATTCACAGCAGGCGCCTCTAGGCGTCTATTCCATTGCCTTCGAATCCTTGCGTGCGAGGTATATCAATTGACCTTCGACGAGATCCGCATCGCTATCGAGTCGCGCATGGTGGCATGGGATGGCGTGCCCTTGGCCTATGACGGCGCCCCCAACGGCCCGAGCGTGGACGCGGCCATCGCCAACCAAGAACCCTGGGTGAGGCTGACCATCCAGCACGGCGACAGCTTCGTCGCTGGTCTCGGCTCCGAACCCTGCGTTCGCCGCCCCGGGCTGATCATGTGCCAGGTGTTCACCAAGGACAATCAAGGCAGTCGGCAGGCGTACCAGATCGCCGACTCCCTGGCTGCGCACCTGCAGTTCTGGCGTACCGGGCACCTTGACACGCTCGCCTCGTCAGTGCAGCGCGCAGGCCCCTCTGACGGCTGGTATCAATTGAACGTATCGACACCCTTCCGCGTCGGCTAAACCGCCCCACCGCCCACCTCCGAGCCGCCTTGAGCGGCTTTTTTCATGCCTGGAGAAAATCATGAGCTCAGGTTCTCAGATCGCAACCTACCTCGCTCCCGAGTCCACGCCTGGGGAAACGCCCGATCCGGCGACCTGGGACACCCTGCGCCTCACCGGCAACACCCTGACGCCCAACGTCTCCACCGAGGTCTCTGCCGAGAAACGTGAGACGCGCATGCAGGGCGGCGGCATCATCACCAGCCTCGACTACTCCGGCGACCTGGCTGGCGAGATGAGCGCGGGCACGTTCGACAAGCTGCTCGAGGCAGCCTTCTACGGCACCTGGGCCACTGATGTGCTGGAGATTGGTGCTGACCGCCACACCTTCACCATCGTGAAGGCGTTCAAGGACATCGGCGTCTACTCAACCTTCAAGGGCGTGCACATCGGTGCCATGCAGCTCGACATCCCCGAAGAAGGCAAGGTGACCTGCAGCTTCACCGGCATGGGACTCGGCTATGAGGACGGCGAGACCGACCCGACCGCCGCTGGGACCGTGAATCCTCAAACAACCACCGTGGCGATGGGCTCGGCCACCAGTGTTGGCGACATCCTGGTCGACGGCGCCACGCTGGCCGGCGAGGCCTGCATCAGCGCCCTGTCCATGTCGATCGACAGCACGATGAAGACCCAGCGCTGCCTCGGCAAGACCGGTCCCGGCGCCCTGATTGCCACATCGGCCAACGTCTCCGGGTCGCTCACCATGGCCTGGAGTAAGGCGGCCTGGAACCAGTGGAAGAAGATGCTGACCCGCGAAGCTATAGCTGTGTCCTTCCCTCTGACCGATGCCGCTGGCAATGAGTACACGTTCGAGCTGCCCGAGATCGAGATCGATGGCGAGTTGCCTGACGGCGATAACGAGTCGATTGTCCAAGTCCAGTTGAACTACACAGCGAAAAACACACCCGTGAAAGTGACCCGGGCATTAGTCTGAGTGTTAAAATGGATACGTGCGGCTAGGCCGGCCAGCCGAAAGCGAGTTCACCGACTCGTTGCCGCACACCCTCAATCGGTGCAGCTATACGGTGATAGCTTTGAAAAATGAAATAACGCAAGATTTGGTGCGCGAACTTCTCGACTACAACCCCAAGACCGGCGCCTTCCTCTGGCGACCTCGCGACTTATCCTGGTTTAAGCGCCCAGTAGACTGCAAGGCATGGAATGCAAGGTATGCCGGGAAAAGGGCTGGCGGCCAAAAGTCTGAGCAGTTCGGCTACACTCGCAGATATATCGCGATCTTTGGCGTCCTGCATTATGAGCACAGAGTGGCCTGGATCTGGATGAAGGGGTCTCCTGTGCCAGAGCAGATAGACCATATTAACCGAGACGCCACAGACAATAGGTGGATAAACCTGCGCGCATCAAATAACGCAGATAACCACCGAAACCTTTCCAGGAATATGGTAAACACAAGCGGTATCACAGGTGTGGGCTGGCATGAGCGCGCCGGAAAGTGGCGGGCAAGGGTTAAGCTGCGCGGCCAGGAGTATCACCTGGGGATTTATGATGCCATGGAGGATGCCGCAGAGGCAGTTCGCGCATTCAGGGCGCTGCACGGCTTTGACCCCAGTCATGGCAGCAGTCTGGCTCACTACCACCAGTAACCCACAAGCCCGCCACGAGCGGGCTTTTTCATACACGATTGAGCGCCAGGGCTTACTGCGACCTGGCGCTCCTTTTTTCAGCGGAGCGGAGGAAGCAGCATGGCTTTCAATGCAGAGCAGAACGACCCCGCCAAGATCGATGGCGGCGCCTGGGTAGAATTGCGCGGAGCCAAGTGGCTGATTGCCCGCTCAGGCAACGCCGCATACCGCGAGGAGCTTGAGGCCCTGCGCACCAACCTGCCCGAGTCACAAACGGAGCGTATGGAGGCTGAGGCGCGGGCTCTGGCGAAGGGTATCCTTCGAGGCTGGGAAGATGTCGTCGATCGCAATGGCGACCCTATCCCCTTCACGGTGGCCAATGCTACGCGCGTGCTGCTCGACAACGATGATCTGGCCATCGAGCTGGCCCAGGAATCGCGCCGGCGTGAGCACTTCCGCAGGGAGGACATTGAGGACCAAGGAAAAAAGCCGCGGCAGCGCTCAAGTACCGACTGACAGCAGCCGGGCGAGAAACCAAGCTCGCCACGATCGCAAAGGCGCTCAATCTCTCGAGACAGGTTGAGCCTCCCGAGATCGACGAGCGCTGCGCCTTCTGGCTGCATCTGTTTGACCTTCTCTCCCCTTCAAGGCCTGCCGGCTTCGGCACCATCCAACCCATACCGTTGTCTGAGATGGCTGCCTTGCGCCAGATGATGGTGCTACCCTGCTCAGCGGATGAATTCATCTCTGTCATTCGGGAGATGGACTGGGCATACATGGAAAGCAGGAGTTAGCCCCGCCGCAGCGGGGCATCTCAAAGGGAAGTTATCCGCTAACAGACGACAGCAGAGCTTCCTCTAATAAGCCGTTGGGGATACATGTGGTCGCTTTCCCATCTGAGTTGGCGGGGAAAGACTGAGTTTCGCCAGAGCTGAAAGAAATGCTCTCTTGCGACGACGCCGGCATCCCGCCGGCAGCGCTTGCTACCTGAGTGCCGCGCGTGAGGGTGTAGCGGGTGTTTGCGGTAACCTTGGTGGATCGTTCACTGGCTTCTTCAAGAACCAAGTTTATTCGGCCGTCAAGGCTCATGCTTCGGTTAAATCTGTAGAGCGCACCATCACTCATAACCTCATACTGGACGCTCTTCCTGGACGCTGGAAACCTGTATGTCCGCTCGCCGCGTGCATTTTTAACGTAAGACTCGACCATTCCGCAGTCTACGTATTTCTCGGGGTCTGCCGAAAAGCTGATATTAATCAGGCCAGACTCCTTATCTATATTGTTGATCACGAAAAAACTGCTGCTGATAGCCGGCACTGTTCTTGACCAGACTTCCTCTTTTGGGCTGTCGATGAGAATTGAATTATCGGTCGCATAGGAACTGTACGAAGGGGGCGTGTAATCCACTCTTCCTGCGCACCCGGCAAGAAGCAACACCCCGGTAAGAAAGGCTGTCCTGCTGAAGTTCATTTTTTATTCCCGTTTCTCGGATCGGAGAAAGACACTTACATCATGTCCGCAAGCGTGAGCAACGACTAACGTTAAGCGCGCCCAGGCAGCAGGACCCTCTCGCAATATGGAGTAATCATGTACTCATCTCGCCTTGAATTGGTTGTCGACAGCCGAAGCGGGGAGCGCTCCTTGTCGCGCATCGAGCGCAAGCTGGAGAGCGTGGATCGCCAAGGGCAGAAGAGCCAGCGCTCCCTCTACAACATCGGCAAGGCTGTCAGACTGGCCAGTGGTGCAGCGGTGGGCCTTGGCGCAATAGGCGGCGCCATGGGCGCCATGGCGAACTACGCCTCGAATGCCGCCGTCGAGATCGAGCGCATGGCCGGCCTGGCCAACACCAGTGTAGAGAGCTTCCAGCGCATGACCTATGCCGCTGGTCAGCACAACATCGAACAGGAAAAGGTCTCAGACATCCTCAAGGATGTGAATGAGCGGGTAGGCGAGTTCCTGCAAAGCGGCTCCGGTGAGATGGCCGACTTCTTCGACAATATCGCCCCCAAGATTGGCGTCACCGCTGAGCAGTTTCGCAACCTGTCTGGCCCCCAGGCGCTCCAGCTCTACTATGACAGCCTCGAGAAAGCGGGGCTGAACCAGCAAGAGATGACGTTCTACATGGAGAGCATGGCTGACGAAGCCACCTCTCTGATTCCTCTGCTTCGCAACGGCGGCGAGGAGTTCCGACGGCTTGGTGATGAGGCGCAGAAGAGCGGCCGCATCCTCTCGAGACTGGAGATCGACCGGCTCAAGGACATCAAATCGGAGTTCTCCGACCTTGGGGCGCTGTTGACGACCGAAACATCGCGCGCGGTGTCTCAGTTCGACAACTTGATGAAGTCCTCCCTGGAGGGGATTGCCGGCGGCGTCGAGTACCTGGCGCAGCGCTTCAACGTCCTCATGGATACGTTTCGCAATGCTGACGAGATGCGCAGCCTGGTGGCGATCAATGAGGAGATCGAGGTACTTGAGGACCGGCTGAACAGAGGAGTGGGCTCTGGCAGCGGCGCCTTGGGCACCGGCACCTTGGGCGCCGAGATCCGAGCGGCAGCGGGGAAGACAGAGGACGATATTGCCGAGCTGAGCAAGCTCTACGCCCGGCGCGACGAGCTGCTGTCAGGCATGGAGAGCACAGAGCCGCCGCCCCCCAGCGGGCTCTCCCTCCCTCGCCTGCCTGATCTGGAGGCTGCCGCAGGCGGAGCGTCCGCCCTGGCCAAGGCCGAAAGTGATGCCACCCGGGAGAGCGAGCGCCTGGCCCTGGCTCAGCAAGTGCTACTGGACCGGATCCGCCCTCTTGAGGCATCGCAACGCCAGTATGCGGCAGACAAAGACCTTCTGACCCAGTACGCCCAGCGGGAAAACCTGAGCGTCATGGAGACCGCCGCGCTCTATGACGACCTGGACAACGCCTACAGGAATGCCGGCAGCGCGGCAGAGGCCTACGGCTTCACCGCCTCAAAAGCCATGAAGGACGTGGACACCTTAGGCCAGCAGGCTGGCGACACCATCGCCAGCGCCTTCGGCAACGCCTTGATGGCTGGAGAAAACCTGAGGGGGACGGTCGCAGCTCTGGCTGAAGACCTGGCGGCATTGGCGACCAGAGAGCTGATAACCAAGCCCTTGGCCGCTGCCATCGGCGGGGCCTTTGGTGGAGGGGGCGGCAGCGCAATTGCCGGAGGGTTCACAGCTGCCATCAATTACGGCGGGTACGCAGACGGCGGCTACACCGGGCCGGGCGGCAAGAATGACCCGGCGGGCATCGTGCATGCCGGTGAGTACGTGGTGAAAAAGTCGGTGGTCGATCAGCCAGGCGTCCTGCCTATGCTCGAGCGCCTCAATAACATGCCCGGCTACGCCAATGGCGGCCTGGTGGGTGGTAGTGCATCGTCCTCGATGGCCCCGCAGATCACCTACGCCCCACAGATCACGGTTGAAGCCCAGCCAGGCGCCACACAGCAAGATGCAGAACGCCAGGCTGATGTCTTCAAGCGCGCCAACAAGGCCCAGTTCGCTCAGTTCATCATCGAACAGCAGCGCCCCGGCGGGCTGCTCGCCAAGAGGTAATCCATGGAGATCGACTTCCTCCCCGATATTGGCCGGGAGCCTGACTATGGGCTGACCGGCGGCGGCTCGTTTGCTGTGGATGCGGTGAGCTTTGGTGACGGGTATGAGCAGCGTCGCCCCGCCGGTATCAACTCGTCCAGGCGAGAGTGGACCGTGACGTGGAGCCTCATCACCCAAGAGCAGATGGAGCGCTTGCGGGACTTTCTGCTGGAGCGCCGGGGCGTTTACGCCTTCCTATGGCAGGTATCCGGAGAGCCCGAGGCATGGCGCGTGGCCTGCAAAGAGCACCCAAAGGTCACCGTAGACACCTTTAAGCGGCACACCCTGACAGCCACTTTTATCGAGGACTTCGGGCTATGATCACCACCCGTTACAGCGTTAAGAAGAAGGTCACCACGAGCTACGTGGTGACCGCCATGGGCGAAGAGAAACTTGGAGAAGACGAATACCAGGGGCGTGGGCCCGGCCTTCGCATCGAAGTGCGAGACCTCGATACAGCCGAAGCTGTCTGTCGTCAGCTGGCTGAGCAGGACAGGCAGTCCGACGAGGTCATTGTTTGCCTTGATCCAGAATAGCCCGACACGCTTTCGACACGGTTCCTGAGCCGCGATATGCCGGCTCGAAGCTTGTGTCTACTCTGATGACCGCCCCCTTCGCCGACGAATTGTAAAAAGCATCGTGGATGTCTTCTTCCGGAGCGTCACTCCAGAAGATCACCGCCCCATCTCCAATGCTCGATGGTTCAAAGCCAAGCCCCGATAGCCAGTCCGCGTCCAGCGCAGGGCCGAGGTAAACGTATGCCTGTGCATTCCTCATCTGGGTCATCCCTGATTGAGTTGTTGGTTGTTTGCCCATTCAGATTTGCACGGCGTAGCGGTTTAGAAAACTGAGGATTTATCCATGAGCCAGGTCATCGCTTCCGACGCCCAGCGCCTGGAGCAAGACGCGATCGTCACCATGTTCGAGCTTGATGCTCGCAACTATGGCGACGGCATTCTGCGATTCGCGCCCTACCCGGTCGACGGCGGTCCAGTTCAGTTCAATGGCTACGAGTACCAGCCGGTGCCGATCAAGGCCGAGGGCTTCGAGTGGAACGGCCAGGGCACCCTGCCCCGGCCGACGCTCACGGTCACCGCCATGGAGCTCGCGTTTCTGTCGCTGGTGATCAGTGCCGACGACCTGGTCGGTGCCCCGGTCAAGCGCCTGCGCACCTACCGCCGGCACCTGGATGACGGCACGGCGCCCGACCCCGAGGCCTTGTTCCCGATCGACTACTACGTGATCGAGCGCAAGGCCTCACAGAACCGCCGGCAGATCCAGTTTGAGCTGTCGGTACAGATGGATCAGGAAGGCCGAATGATTCCCCACCGGCAGATTCTGCGGGACTCATGCACGCACCGTTACCGCTGGTGGGATGGCGCCCAGTACCGATACGAGGGCGTGACCTGCCCCTATTCTGGCTCCGGCGAGTGGGAGGCTGATGGATCAGATGCCCTGCCCGGCATGGGGCGCGATGTGTGCGGCAAGCGGTTGAGCGACTGCCGGTTGAGGTTCGGGCAAGCGGGCGTTCTTCCGACGCGGGCCTTCCCCGGCGTCGGGAGGGTTCGCTGATGTTCGAGCAGCACACCGACCAGATCCGCGCCGAAGCCCTGGCCGCCTATCCCGATGAGGCAGTGTGGTTGATCACCGACCACGGCTGCCGGCAGGTAGCCAATGTGGCAGACGCCCCCCGATCCACCTTCGCCATCGCCAAGCGCGACATGGCAGCGGCCGCCGCCCAGGGCCTGCGGGCCATTGTTCACTCACACCCGGACTATCCGGACTGCCCCAGCGAGGCCGACATGCGCGGCCAGCTTGCCTCGGGCGTTCCGTGGGGAATCGTGGCCACCGATGGCAACACCACGACACCCATTCGCTGGTGGGGCGATGGCGACCGGCCTGACCTGGTCGGCAGGGGCTTCGTCCACGGCGTGACCGACTGCTACGCCCTGATCCGCGACTACTACGCGATAGAACTGGGCGTCGACCTCCCCGAGTTTCCTCGCTCATGGGAATGGTGGCTCAAGGGGCAAGACCTCTACCGCCAGGGTTTCGAGCAGGCGGGGTTCCGCGTCATCGAGGCAGACGAGGCCATGCCCGGCGATATGTGGTTCGCCCAACTTCGCAGCGACGTGCCCAACCATGGCGGCGTCCTGGTGGAGAACGGGCTATGCCTGCACCACCCGTCTGGCCGGCAGCCTGTCGACCCCACCCGGCTCTCGCGCCGAGACCCGGCCGCCCGCTGGCTCCCCTACATCACCCACTGGCTCCGTCACACGGCGAGGGACTAATGAAAACGCTATTCCTGCATGGCTTCCTTGGGGCTCGCTTCGGCGAGTCCTTTTCGTTGGACGTCCGCGATCCTGCCGAGGCCATCCGTGCGCTGCTGATCCAGATTCCCGGCTTCGAGGCTGTCATCCGTGATGGCGACTGGCATGTCGTGCGCGGCCCTCTCGATGGCGGCGTGTCGCTCGACGAAGAAGGTCTGATGGTCGGCATGGATGACGACACCGAGATTCACCTACTCCCGGCGGTCGCCGGAGCTGGGGGCGATGGTATCTGGCAGACCATTGCGGGCGCCGTCCTGATGGTTGCCAGCTTCTGGGCTGGCCCCGTTTTCGGGCCCGGGATGTTCAATGCGGGCCTGGCTCTTGCCTTGGGTGGTGTCGCACAGATGCTGTCGCCCACCCCGCAGACAGGCGACTACGGCGAGCGGGAGCGACCCGACGAGCGCCCTTCTTTCCTATTCGATGGACCCACCAATACCAGCACACAGGGCCTGCCGGTGCCGGTGATCTACGGCCGCGTGAAGGTCGGCAGCGTTGTGGCATCTGCCGGCATGACTGCTGAGGAGCTGGACGAATGACCGATCTGGTTGTCTATGGCGCGAAAGGCGGCAAGGGCGGCGGCGATGAAGCCCGTACGCCCCGCGAGGCGCCCAACACCCTTCGCTCCACCTCCAAGGCCAGGATCATCGACGTGCTGGGCGAGGGGCCGATTGTCGGCCTGACCAATGGCCTCAAGAGCATCTATCTGGATGAGACGCCGCTGCAGGACGAGGGTGGCGACTTCAACTTCCAAGGCGTGACCGTTCACACCCGCACTGGTGAGCCTGATCAGTCGCACATCGCCGGCTTTCCTGCGGTGGAGACTGCCAACGATGTATCGACCGAGGTGACCAACGCCACGCCAGTCATTCGCACCGTCACCAACCCGGAGGCCGATGCCGCTCGCGTTACCGTCCAGGTGCAGGCGCTAAGCTATCAGAACGTCGAGAATGGCGATCTGCTGCCCACCGAGGTGGCGGTGGCCGTCGATGTTCGCCCCAATGGAGGCAGCTGGTCCGAGAAGCGCTACGACATCATCAAGGGCAAGACCACCAGCCCCTACCAGCGGTCCTATCGTGTGCCGCTCAGCGGCGATGGCCCCTGGGACATCCGCGTGCGCCGAGTGACGCCCGACAACGGCAGCGCCACCCTGCGCAACGCGACGTACTGGGCCACTTACACCGAGATCATCGACGCCAAGCTGCAGTATCCCGATACCGCACTGGTCGGGCTCGAGGTCGATGCCCAGGATTTTGGCAGCCAGATCCCCTCGCGGAGCTACGACGTCAAGGGCCTGATCGTCCGGGTGCCGACCAACTACAACCCCGTGACTCGCGAATACGCCGGCCTGTGGAACGGCTCGTTCAAGCTGGCATGGACCGACAACCCCGCGTGGTGCTTCCTTGACCTGGCCACCAGCGAGCGGTACGGCGCCGGGCTGGAGAACGTCGACAAGTGGGGCCTCTACCAGATCGCCCAATACTGCGATGAGCTGATCCCTGATGGTTTCGGCGGCCAAGAGCCGCGCTTCACCTTCAACACCGTGCTGTCGAGCCGAGAGGAAGCCATCAAGGCGCTCGACACCCTGGCGACTGCGTTCCGCGGCATGACCTACTGGGGCGCCAATACCGTCATGGCGACAGCCGACATGCCGGCCGATCCGGTCAAGCTGGTGTCACCGGCCAATGTCGTCGACGGTGAGTTCGAGTACAGCGGTACCGCGCTCAAGGCTCGGCACTCGGTCGCCTTGGTGAGCTGGAACGACCCTGGCGACAACTACCGCCTCCAGGTCGAGGTCGTTGAGGATGCCGATGCCGTCCAGCAATTCGGCTGGAAGCAGATCGACGTCACCGCCGTAGGCTGCACCAGTCGCGGCCAGGCGCACCGCCTTGGCAAGTGGATGCTCTACAGCGAGCGCGCTGAAACCGAGACGATCACCTACCAAGCCAGCGTCGACCATGCCGACCTGCGTCCGGGCGACATTATCGCAGTCAACGACCCGACCACGGCCGGCGCCCGGCTCTCTGGCCGGATCGTTCGCCCTGGGCTGTCTGCCCTGGTGCTTGACCAGGTGCCCGAACAGGCCAGTGGCAGCGACTGGTATCTGGACGTACTGCTGCCCACCGGGGGGATTGAGCGCCGGCAGGTCGATCGGTTCGCCGGTGATCATGTCGAGCTGGTCAGCCCGCTCTCAGCTGAGCCGATCCGTGGCGCCATCTGGATGCTGTCGAGCCAGGACGTCGAGCCGCGCAAGTTCCGGGTGCTGTCCGTTGCTGAGCAGAAGACGGCGATCTACCAGATCACCGCCGTCGAGCATGACCCGACCAAATACGATCGCGTCGAGCAGGGCCTCAACCTGCCGGACGAGGATTACACGCTGATCCCGACCGGCCCGGTGGCGGCGCCCTACTCCATTACCGTCGAGGCATCCAAGTACCTGGCCGGCGGCACCGAGCACCAGAAGATCACCGTCAGTTGGACGCCCAGCGATGACGCTCGAGTCGTCCGTTACATTGCCGAGGTGCAGGGGCCGAATGACGTGTCATGGGGTGAGGCCTTCGCTGGCCCGGGCACGTCGTTCGACATCCTCGATGCAGAGCCGGGTGAATGGCAGATCCGTGTCCGCGGCATCACCGGTACCGGCTCCGCTTCGCCCTGGGCGTACCGGACCACCAATGTGGCCGGCCTGCTGCTGCCGACGCCGCCGGATAGCGTGGACATCCGAGCGGGAACCTTCGAGATCACGCTGATCCCGAATGGCCTCTACCCTGGGCAGATGTGGGAATTCTGGCGATCCAACGTCGCACTCGACACAGGACTGATCGAGTCGAATGCAGTGCGCGTCGGCGTGGCGCCTACCCTGACCGACACCGACCTCGAGCCCGACACCACGTACTACTACTACGTGCGCGGCATCAACGCCTACGGCGTCTCGAGTTGGTACCCGGTGCAGGCCACCACCGAGAACGACCCCGACAAAATCATGTCGGTGATCAGCGGGCAGATCAAACAGACGGATCTGTTCACGGACCTGAGCCAGAACATCGACGGGCTCAACTCCAGCTATGTGCTGAACGTGACTGGCGGCGGTCGAGTGGCGGGCTTTGGCACGGCCTACGACGAAGATCAGGACATCTTCGACTTCGGCGTGCTGGCGGACCGGTTCTACATCGCCCAGCCAGGTGACGGCGCCGCCGAGGTGATCCCGTTCATCTTCACCGATGGCACGCTGTACTTGAAAGAAGCGCTGATCCAGTACCTGACGTTCACCAAGCTCAAGGCGTCCGATGGCTCGTTCATCGTCGAGAACGGCAAGGTCAAGGCCAACTACATCCAGGCCGATGAGCTCCATGTGGATTACGGCAAGCTGTACAACATCGATGTGCAGAACGCCCACATCCGCAACGGCGCCATCACCAACGCTAAGATCGGCAATGCAGCGATCACCAGCGCCAAGATTGGTAATGCACAGGTCGACACGCTGCAGATTGCCGGGCAAGCGGTGACGATCCCAGTCGGCACGTCACGCACCTCTGGTGTTGCAAGCAACGGAAACTGGGTCAACTGGCTGTCGGTTTACCTCAATGCCGAGGGAGGCCGAGTTTTCGCCAACTTCGCTGCAACGAATGCGACAGGCGGCGGCGGCCGGCCCTATTTCCGCTGGGTGGTCGACGGTGGCGTCTGGTTCGAAATCCCTACGGGCTCCGGCGAGCTCAACCACGCCTGCACCCTCGATGTCGGCAACCGCCATGGCGTCACTGTCGCCATCCAGTGCCGCGGTGCCAGCACCGTCAATTCCACCCAATCCACCCTGACAGCAGAGGGCAAAAAGCGATGATCGTCGCAATCTACTGCGAACTGACCGGTGCTATCCTGCGCGTCACAGACTGCCCCGAAGACCATGTCGAGATGCAGTGTGGTGAGCACGAAGGCTATGTCGAGGTCGAGGCAGGCTTCGACGACGCTGCCCACTACGTGGATCTGGCAGACGGCCAAATCAAGCCAAAGCAGCGCCGAGATGCTCAGGTTGCAGTCGAGGGCTTAACGGCCACCATCACCGGGCTGGAGCCTGGCACCCTGCTGGCGATGGACGGCCACCAGATGGTCACCACCGGCGACAGCGCCCAAGTCGACGTCGACGTGCCGGGCACCTACCAGATCCAGCTGGTCGGCCCCGCCTGGCGTGTCGATGAAGCCCTGGAGGTGGCGATAGATGGATAGCTTGAGCATTCGCCGGTTCTCCTCCCGGGCCGAGGCCGAGCGGCACTATCTGGCATTGGTGGACAACGAGGCCGAGGCGGCCCGCTACGTCTCACCCGCCCAAGAGGCCGTCTACCAGCTCAAGCTGGCCGAGGCGGCCCAAGGCTCGGGGCCAATGGTCGAAGCCGAGGCGGACGCCACGGACGCTGACGTGACCACCGTCTGCCAGCGCATCAAGCGTGCTCGCACCCGATGGGAAAAGCGTGCCGGCACCATCGAGGAGGCGCGCATCACCGCCAAGGCCGATATTCGACGATCAAGCACACCCGCCGACATGCATCGGGCATTGACCCGCTTTCGCAACGCACTCTAACAGCCCGCCAAGCGCGGGCTTTTTTGTGGGAGACACACCATGGCAGTGACGCTTTCCGGCGTACTGAAAGACCCCTATGGCCAGCCGCTGCCCGGGGCGACCATCCGCTTTGACGCCGTCAGGACATCCGCCACCGTCCTGAACCACATTCGTGCCGAGGCGATCACCGACGCTCAGGGCGACTACTCCATCTCCGTCGAGGTGGGCCGCTACGACGTGCGCGTGATGCAAGGTCGGTCATTCCTCGAGCTCGCCAAGAATCTGGAGGTGCGCGCTGACTCCACCGCCACCGATCTGAACGAGCTGGTGGTCGAGTGGCAAGGCGAACAGGACCTGACGCCTGGCATCGTGATCGAGTTCCGGGCATTGGTGGACGAAGCCCGCGGGTACCGGGATGAGGCGGGAGCCTCTGCCGGTGAGGCGGCCGCAAGCGAATCCAGCGCTGCCGACAGTGCTACGGCGGCCAGCGAATCAGCCTCAAACGCGGCCACGAGTGAGCAGAATGCTGCCAGCTCGGCCAGCGCTGCCAGCGCATCGGCATCCAGCGCCTCCGACAGTGCCGACGCCGCGTCGACCAGCGAGGCGAATGCCGCCAGTTCAGCCAGTGCAGCAGCAGCGAGCGAAGCTAGTGCGGCCACCTCTGCCTCGAACGCGGCGGGCTCGGCGAGCGCCGCTGCGGCCAGCGAGTTAAACGCTGCAGGATCAGAAAGCGCCGCAGATGACTCCGCCCTAGAGGCCCAACACTGGGCCCAATACCCGAACGATACGCCGGTGCCAGAGGGTGACGGCTCTCAGTTCTCCGCCGCTCACTGGGCGGAGATTTCCCGGCAGCGTGCCGTTAACGCCATGGTCGCCCAAGGCGCCTGGGATGCAAGTAGCGGCTCCCTGCCGGCCGAGCCGACTGGGGCCAGCTACTGGCTGGTCACTGGCGCGGCAAATGGCGAGACCATCGGCGGTGTCGAGTACCGCAACAAGGACATGCTGCTCTGGACGCCGAACGAAAGCGGTAGTGGCGGAACCTGGTCGAAGATCGATAACACCGACAGCGTAGCCAGCGTTGCCGGCAAAACTGGCGCCGTCACGCTCGTGCCGGGCGATGTAAGCGCTGACCCCGCCGGAACAGCTTCATCTGCGGTCGCCGCGCACGAGGCAAAAAGCTCTGCTCATACTCCTGCGCAGGTTGGCGCCGACCCTGCGGGCTCAGCGGCAAGCGCCGAGCAGGCTGCCAAGAACTATGCGGTACAGCGAGCCAACCACACAGGTACCCAGTCTCTGAGCACCATCTCCGACGCAGGGACGGCAGCGGCAGCAAATGTGGGTACCGGTGCGAATGACATTCCCAAGACCTCGCAGGCCGACGCGCGGTATGCGCGGCTATCGGGGCCTAACGACTTTGACACGATGCCCTCTGTAGCTGGTTCACCACTCATTGAATCTGATAGCAACAGTAATGGCACTTGGGTACGCTTTGCGGATGGAACCCAATTTTGCTCACATATCGCCACCGGCAGAGATATAGATATCTCGAACCCCGCGGGAGCGCTTTACCGCACACCATCGCAAGGAACGTGGAATTTCCCAGCTTCTTTTCTTGAAGAACCGGTAGGAGATGTAACTGCTACTGGAGCGGGATCGCTATTCTGGTCAAGCGTAACGACCAGCAATGCGTCTGGCTCCGGAATGGACTTTTACTACGTCGGTTACAGCTCCGGGGTGCGAGAAAGTTGTGTTGAAAGATTTTTCGCAAAAGGAAGGTGGAAAGCATGATGAAACTCACATTTTTAGCAGTACCCTATGCTCCCGACAGTTACGAGATAGACGGGCTTGTTATGACTGCTAAAAAAGGTAGCGAAGAAAAAGAGTATGACTTCGGCGAATTTCCGACCAATGGTCATTACTTGCACGCAGCACCGATGAGTGATGGGACCCCCGTTATTTTTGGTGCAACAAGGCCAGGAGGTGTTCTTCACGTTGTCCTCGGCCAAGCAGTGATTGCAGGACAGTATCCGGAACATAAGGCCCACTGGCGAGAGTCCCCGATCATCGACGCAGAGGACTACGACCCCGACACCTGCTACGTCATTCCCACTGGCATGGCAGGTGTAGACGACTACGAAATCGTACAGGGCGTGGATGTTGCCGGCAACACCGGCTGGACGGTCCGTAAGAAGGAGATGGCTGATGGGTAACGTGTACTGGATCCCGCCCAAGACAGAGGCAGAAAAGCTGGAGGATGCGCGGCAATCAGCCATGCGCCGTATCAACTCAGCCTATGAGGCCGAGCTAGCCAGCATTCGCAGCGAGTATCCCGAGTCGGAGCAGATGACCTGGGACAAGCAGGAGCGAGAGGCACGGGCATTCCTGGCTGACTCTGGCACTGCCACGCCCCTACTGGATGCTATGGCTACTGGCCGGGGCATGGAAAAGACCGAGCTGGCGACGCGCATCATCGCCAAGGCCGATGCCTGGATGCAGGCAAGCGGCCTGGCTACAGGGAAGCGCCAGGCTCTTGAGGATCAGGTGAAGGCCGCCGAGAAGGTGGAAGCCGTTGAGGCGATCAGCTGGGAGTGAGGTGAGAGCCAAGGATGGCCTGTTCGACTTCACCTTCATTGAAACTAAGCAGGCCGCTCAACGTAACTTAATTAATCCCACGAATCCTATAGGGCTCCGCATATAGTGTCATTGACTCGCTTCTCTCTATACACTCTTCAACAATATTCTCAATTAACGAGTTTTCATTTTGATCATAATGACGAATCAGCCCATTTAGCAAAATTGCTCGCCGATTAAGGAATTCCTTTTCTTTATAGAATCTCTCTATAGCACTATTACGAGAAGAAACATAAGAGTCAAACTCATCATTGTATACCTCAGTATCTCCGATGAAATACCGGGTCACTTCGCTGCTAACTTTTATAGATGTTTGATGTGTATATTTCTTGGTAAGATCGAGATAGGCTAAAGCGTGCCTGTCAGCAGAAACTCTAAGCCCCTTAGTTATTACTCTGCGATCAATGTACGCCCATAAAGCATAATCGCGCCCCAACAAAAACAAAGGCTTTAACATATATGAAAAAGCAAAAGTTGTCGTTCCAGCAACAAAAACCTTTAGGACATCAAACCATGAAAACAATGATAAATCCTCAGTGGTAAAAATTGTTAGGCCATGGCGTTTTCATATTTCAGGACCGTACAAACCTTTTCCTCACCTGCCCCACCTCTGCCCCCGGATCCTTCGCCAGCCGCCACACGCCATCGCTGATACCGTGCTTGCGGGAAAGCAGGTACTGCGGCGTGCCTGGTTCCCACCAGTCGTCCTTGATCTCCTTACCAAGCACACAGCGCCCGCTGATCAGCCAACCCTGCCAGACAACGTGATACTCGACCAGTCTGTCGATCGGAGGCGATGACCGGCTCAGGCCGAGCCAACCCTTGCGCTCGAGGCGTTTGCGCCACTGGATGATCTCGTACTCGCTCATTGGCACCACTGGGTCTTGCTGGCCCCTGGCCGGTATGGCCGTGCGAGACAATCAGTACGGGCACGAGTCAGCTCTACGAAAAGTGGCGCTCAATCCGGTTGCAGTGAGTTCCGGATAGCCTCGTGGCCACATGAACGGCATTTTATGATGTAGCACCTCCCATGCGGGGCACCCGGCCGGATCTCGAACTGGCTCCACGGTGAGCGATCGGTGACGTTGAACTCGGCAGAGTGGCATTTCAGGCAGTACATTTCCCAGCCGCCTTCCACGGTCGCAAAATTGATCATCGGCATGTCCAACATGACTATCCTACGTCTAGCCTCCTAGTGCTTAGCGTAGAACATGATGTCAGCTTCTGTGCCGAAGCGGTACTAGCCGAGTAAGTCTGTGCAGGCTCAGCCGTCTGCCTGCAGACTACCAAAGACACCAGACTCATGAGCCCCGTGGGTCATTGAGATGGCGTCACAGCGTGATGTCGTAGTTGACTGCCCACCTCAGCCATACCAGTCGGGCTGCATAGAGGCGCGCAGGTTCTTGTGGCCACAGGCCCTGCACGTAATGATGAAGCATCTGCCCCAAGGACCGTCTGGCACCACTTCGAAAAGCCTCCAGCCTTGCCGCCCTGTCTCCTGAAATTCGACGGCTTGGCAAACCAAGCACCGCATTTCCAGCCCGCTCTCCACCACTTGATAACTGATCATCTGCGTGACCATCCCTGTCCCCTGTAAACAAAGCGATAGGTTTCAGCGTAGAACAGAGCTGCACAGGAAGCGGTCCACGTAACACGACCTGCCATAGGTGTCCCATGGCGCGTTGTGCTGTGACCAGATTGTGACGCCGGCACCACGTAGGCCCGCCTATGTGTGTACCAATCGATGCAAACGGTCACATTGCAGTCGGTGCGCCCGGCATGCAAAGCACTGATAATAGGCCATATTGGCTAAATTCTGACAGGCCAATCGGGATTTAGGTTCTAGTGCCTTAGCGCGTGGGAGTTCGAGTCTCCCCATCCGCACCATCTTTTCGGACCCGTCGAGCGAGCACACTTCATTCGACCTCAGGTCCAGCATTCTTCTTGACCTTCCTCCTGTCGGCTCGGCCCCTGGCCCTTGCTTCGACACGCCCTAGCTTCGATACGCCCTAGCCTCGACGCGCCCTAGCTTCGACACGCCTAGCTCCCCGTTGACGCCGCCTAAGCATCCGTTGGCTTTGTCAGGGCTCGATCCTGCTATCGTTACATGCATGTTCCATGATTGAAATCGACCTCGCACGTTGCGCAGGTCCGCGAAAAAAGGTCATTGCATGCTGAACTACTTTGCCCTCGGCATCCTGTGCTTCGTGGTGTTGACCCTGTTCTACGGTGTCATCGTCATCCACGACATCCCCTACGGTATCGCCAAGAAGCGCGACCATCCGCACCAGGACGCGATCCACGTCGCCGGCTGGGTCAGCCTGTTCACCCTGCATGTGCTGTGGCCCTTCCTGTGGATCTGGGCCACCCTCTACCGGCCGGATCGCGGCTGGGGCTTCAAGCAGATCGAGGAAGAACAGGCGCGAGAGCGCAGCGAGATCGACGAGTTACGCCTCGAACTCGACCACCTGCGCCAGCGGCTCGACGCCCAGGAGGCCTTAGCGCCGTCGCTCCAGGCCGAGCAACCGGCTCGCGCCCAATCTACGTCCGGCAATACCCAGGGAGGTCAGGACTGATGGATCTGCTTATCGTGCTGACCTATGCGGCGCTGTGTATCGCCGTGTTCAAGATCTTCCGCATCCCGCTCAACAAGTGGACGGTCCCCACTGCGGTACTCGGCGGCATCATCGTGGTCGCGACCCTGGTGCTGCTGATGAACTACAACCATCCCTTTACCCGCCAGGTTCGCCAGGCCTACGCGGTGACGCCGCTGGTATCCGAGGTCCGGGCCCGGGTCAGCTCCGTCGAGGTCGACCCCAACACCCTGGTCGAGGCCGGTACCCCGCTGTTCATCCTGGACGCCACCCAGTTCGAGTCCCGTGTAGAGCGGCTGACGGCGGAGCTCGAAGACGCCCTGCGCAATTCCGACAGTCGCAGTGCCGGCGTTGCCGAGGCCGAGGCCAACCTGGTGGCGGCCCAGGCCGATAGAGATCAGGCCAGTCGGACCCTGGCACGTTATCAGGCCGCCTCCTCGGCCTTCAGCCGGCAGCAGATCGACGAAGCCTCCCAGAATGCCCAGACCGCGGCTGCACGTGTCGCCCAGGCCGAGGCCGCCCTCGAGCGGGCCCGCGCCGAACAGCGCCCCGACGGCGACGACGAGGACCCGTTGGTCGTCGCCAAGCGCGCCCAACTGGCCGAGGCACAATATGATCTGCAAAACACGGTCATCCGCGCTCCCACGGACGGCTTTCTGACACAGCTCGCGGTGCGCCCGGGAATGATGGCGGTACCGCTGCCGCTAAAGCCACTGGGGGTCTTCGTGCATGACGAACCCGGCCGCTTTACCGGCGCCTTCCGCCAGCAGGCGCTCAACCGCATCCAGCCAGGCGACGAGGCCGAACTGACCTTCACCGCCCTGCCGGGCCAGGTGTTCGCCGCCGAAGTCATCGAGGTGCTGCCGGCCATCGCCGAGTCCCAGGTCGCCGCCGGTGATCGACTGCTGGGCGCCGACGCCTTCGCCAGGACCGACGCCCCTGCGCTGGTGACCCTGAAGCTCGCCCCGGGCCAGGATATGCCGGACATGCCGCTGGGCATCGGCGCCCAGGCAGCGGTCTACACCGAGCACTTCCACCACGTCGCCATCATGCGCAAGGTGCTGTTGCGCATGCTCGGCTGGCAGCACTATGTCTACATCGACCACTGAGTCGACAGGCGTTTCGCCGACGCTGACCCGCTGCTAGGCTGGCCCCAGTCAGGTTCGCCCAGCGTGGCGAACCAGGGAGCGACAGACAGCACCCAGCCTTTCCTGGTGTACCCGACGAAAGGCACACCAGGTGGCTGGGGGCGGGGGGCAAGGATGCACAGCAGGAAGGAATCAACGCGCACCAATACCTGGGTGGCACTGGTGATCGTCATCGCCAGCGCCGCTCTGAGCTATTGGCTGCTGGACAGTCGCGACGACGTCAACGGAGGTGCAGCGGTATCGCTGTTCTCGTTGGGTCTCGTCAGCGCGCTGGTGATCGGCTATTCCCGTTCGGTCAGTCAGATCAACGCCCTCGGCGCCCAGGTCAAGTTCAACCGCCTGAGCCAGGAAGCCGACGCCACGCGCAAATCGCTGGAGCGCGACCGCCTTCATCTCTACCGCATGCTGATACCGCTGACGCTGAAGCACCCCGAAGGCGAACACGCCATCCACGGCGTCGATCCCCGTGTACCGGCACTGCTGGAACTTGACGACAAGGTCGCTACCGAAGGCCTTCAGGCCGACCTGTCACAGGAACTCGCCCGCGCCCTCCAGCGTCTGCTGCATAGCCAGTACCACCGCATCCTGGAACTGCTGCCGCAGGACGCCTCCCTGCCTGCCTCGCAACGGACATCATCGGGCCACGACTTTACTCCCGCCCAGCTTGGCGAACTGCTGGATCGGGCCGAAGCCTGTCTCGAGCGCCATGGCGAGGCGTCGACGTCCAATGACGACAGACAGCGGCTTCACAACAATGTTCGCGTCAGCCGCCGCCTGCTGGCCAGTTACCATCGACTCGATGACGTCACCCCAAAGGCCCCGTCTGACGCCGTTGTCTGAGGTCCGCAGACAGCCTCTCGTCTCTCACCTCTCGTCTTTAGTCTCTCGGCCCGCCTTTCGTCTTTCGTCTTTCGTCTTTCGTCTTTCGTCTTTCGTCTCTCGCTTCTCGCCACCTGGTCCCCGCCCGAGAGGATGACCTATCAGGCTGTGCCGGTTCGCTCCATCCTGTTCGCCGACGTCGGCCCCCAAACTCGGCGTCCCTGGCCCTCGTCTACGCTGAGATGGCGGTACATCACCGCAGTGTCACATCCATCTTCGCGATCGGCGGGAGGCCCCATGGCAGAGTCACTTACACAACAACAGGACGTTGACAGCGACAGCGGCGGACGCTCGCCTCGGCTGATCTGGTCGTTGCGGGCCTTCGGGCTGGCCGGTGCGGCCATGGTCTGGGTGGCCCTTGGGGGTGCCGAGTCGATGTCGCCAGATGCCCGCTGGGTGGCCGCCATCGGCACCCTGATGGCGATCTGGTGGATGACCGAGGCGATTCCGCTGTCGGTCACCTCGCTGCTGCCCATCGTGTTGATTCCCATGCTGACCGAACGCTCGGTGTCCGAGGCCACCGCTCCCTACGCCAGCTCCATCGTGTTTCTGTTTCTCGGTGGATTTCTGATCGCCATCGCCATGGAAAAGTGGCAACTGCACCGGCGTATCGCCCTGACCACCCTGCATCGCGTCGGGGTCGAACCTCGTCGTATCGTGCTCGGCATGATGCTGGCCACCGGTTTTCTGTCCATGTGGGTGTCCAACACCGCCACCACCCTGATGATGCTGCCGATTGCGCTGTCGGTGCTGACCCTGGTGGTGGAACGCTCGAGCTCACAGGACAGTGACGCGGTCGGAGAAGACCTGCACAAGGGCGGCCGCGTCTCGGACATCATCAAGGATGACAACATCCGCAGCTTCGGTGTCTGCCTGGTACTGGCCATCGCCTGGTCGGCCTCCATGGGCGGGCTTGGCACCCTGCTGGGCTCTCCCCCCAACGCCATCGTCGCCGGCTACGCCGCCGACGAACTGGGCCGGGACATCGGGTTCCTGCAGTGGATGATGGTCGGTCTGCCCCTGGCGCTGACCTTTATCCTGATCGGCTGGGTACTCATGACCCGGGTGCTCTATCGCTTCAAGCTCGATGAGATTCCCGGCGGCAAGGCGATGATCGAAGACCAGCTCGATCACCTGGGACCGCTCGGCCAGGGCGAACGCATGGTGATGTTCGTGTTCGCCGGCGCGGCCTTTCTGTGGGTGGTGCCGGGGCTGATCGCCAGCCTGCCGCTGATCGGCGACTGGTTTTCGTTCCTTGACGCCTTGAATGACACCGCCATCGCCATCGGCGCCGGTATCGTGCTGTTTTTCCTGCCGGGCAACGCCAAGGGCGACATGGTGCTGGACTGGCAGGACGCCGAGGATGGCCTGCCCTGGGGCGTACTGCTGCTGTTCGGCGGCGGCCTGTCGCTGGCCAGCGCGGTGGCAGCGTCAGGGCTCGACGGCTGGTTCGGCGAACAGGTCAGCGCGCTGGGAGCGCTGCCGATGGTGGCGCTGGTGGTGGCGGTGACGACGATCGTGCTGTTTCTTACCGAGATCACCTCCAACACTGCCACCGCCGCGACCTTCATCCCGGTGCTGGGCGGGGTCGCCGTCGGCATTGGCGCCGACGCCATGACGCTGCTGATACCTGCCGCCTTCGCCGCGACCTGCGCCTTCATGCTGCCGGTGGGCACGCCGCCCAACGCCATCGTGTTCGGCTCCGGCGCCGTCACCATCTCGCAGATGGCCCGTGGCGGGATCGTGCTCAACGTGATCGGCGTCGCCCTGATCACCCTGTTCTGCTACGTACTCGGGGGGCTGGCCCTGGGTCTGCAATTCTAGAGCGTCCGCGCTATTGGCTGATCGCTCCCAGGAGCCTCACCTGCCGGTGGGGCTCTCTCCCTGTTGTCTGCGCTGTCGAAGACGGGCCTCGGCCTGCTCAAGCACCTCCCAGGCCAAGCGACGAAGGCCGACCTCCCCCTCGGTCATGGCCTCGAGCAGGGCTCGCTTTTCCTTCAGGTAGAGGCGTGCAAATCCCGGGTCATGCTCGACGATAGAGCCGGTGTTGTGGATCAGGTCGGCGTACTTGATGGTCTGGGCGCGGGCGCCGGCTTGTGCCAGACGCTCCAGCGCCAAGCGCTTGCGCACGGCGCGGTTGCCCACCTCAGGCCCTTCGAGATCGCTTAGCGCCAACACCAGCGCGGTCACCTCTTCCCCGAAGTTGTCGCCCAGTGTCTGGGCCGTCACCTGGGTGTCCTCCAGTACATCGTGCAACCAGGCGGCGGCAACCATGGCGGGGTCGCCGGGACAGTGGCGGCTGACCAGCGCTGCCACAGCGGCGGGATGCTCGATGTAGGGGGTGTCCAGGTACTTGCGCCGCTGACCGATGGCGCCGTGAGCCGCCGTGGCGAAGAGCCGCGCCGCCTCCACGGTGTCGATGCCCGAGATCTCGCTTGCGTCGCTGGAGGGTGTGTCCACGCTGTCGCTCCCGTGTCGTGTCTTTATCGTGCGCCCCGGTCGGGCCCATTGCCGGTCCAGCACCTTTTGCTGATTGAGGCCTCGGCCGCCGCGGCTTAGGCTGACAGACCCGACCTCAAGACGCCATCAGGCGCTCCCCTGGCCGACCAGGAACCGCCATCAAAGGAACTGCCATGAAACGCGAAACCCTCGCCCTGCACCACGGCTACGCCCCTGACGACCAGCACTCTGTCGCGGTCCCGATCCACCAGACCACATCGTTTTCCTTCGATGATGCCCAGCATGCCGCCGACCTGTTCGATCTCAAGGTCGAGGGCAACATCTATTCGCGCATCATGAACCCCACCTGCGCGGTGCTGGAAAATCGCGTGGCCGCCCTGGAAGGTGGTATCGCTGGCCTGGCGGTGGCCTCCGGCATGGCCGCCATTACCTATACCATCCAGACGCTTGCCGAAAGCGGCGACAATATCGTCTCGATCAGCGAACTCTACGGCGGTACCTACAACCTCTTTGCCCACACCCTGCCGCGCCAGGGCATCGAGGTCCGCTTCGCCGACAAGGACGACCTCGCCGGCATCGCCGATCGCATCGATGAGCGTACCAAGGCGGTGTTCTGCGAAAGTATCGGCAACCCTTCGGGCAGTGTGGTGGACATCGCCGCACTCGCCCAGGTGGCCCACGACAACGGTGTCCCGCTGATCGTCGACAACACCGTGGCCACGCCCTTCCTGTGGCGACCGATCGAACACGGCGCCGATATCGTGGTGCACTCCGCGACCAAGTATATCGGTGGCCACGGCACCACCGTGGGTGGCGTGATCGTCGATTCCGGTCGCTTCCCCTGGGCCAGCCATGCCGAACGCTTTGCGCTGCTCAACGAGCCCGACCCCTCCTATCACGGCATCAGCTATACCCGAGACGTCGGCGACGCGGCCTTTATCGCCCGCGCCCGGGTCGTGCCACTGCGCAACATGGGGGCGGCCCTCAGCGCCCAGGCCGCCTGGAATCTGCTGCAGGGTCTCGAGACACTGGCGCTGCGTATCGAGCGCATCTGTGCCAACACCCAGACTATCGCCGAGTACCTCGAGGGCCACGAGGCGGTGTCCTGGGTCAAGTACGCTGGCCTTTCACATCACAAGGACCACGAGCTGGCCAAGCGCTACATGAACGGCCAGGCCTCCGGCATCTTGAGCTTCGGCATCAAGGGCGGACGAGACGCCGGGGTGCGCTTCTACGACGCGCTCGGGCTGATCCTGCGCTTGGTCAATATCGGTGACGCCAAGACCTGCTCGGCGATTCCGGCGGTGACCACCCATCGCCAGCTCAATGACGAGGAACTGGCCGCCGCCGGGGTCACCGCGGACATGGTGCGCCTGTCTGTCGGCATCGAGCATGTCGACGATCTGATGGCGGACCTGGACCAGGCGCTCAAGGCGTCTCAGGGCTAGCCCGAGCCCGGCACCGGCAATTCCACCGGGGTGGGAGAAGGTGGCAGCCAATCGCCCTTGATCAGGGCTTCTGCCGGGCGGTAGAAGCGCAGCAGGTGTTGGTGACAGCGTCCATCCACAGGGATGGACGTTCCTCTTTTTCTATCCAGCCCGAGCTTTATATCTAGCCAGAGCCCGGCACTGGTAGCCCCACCGGGGTCGGCGACGGCGGCAGCCAATCGCCCTTGATCAGGGCTTCGGCCGGGCGGTAGAAGCGTAAGGTATACGTCCATCCCGGGGCGATCGCCAGGTGGTTGGGTGCCTGGGGGTCGCCGCCAAAGTGGAGGGTTACCGAACCATCCTCGTTGGCGTCGGCCTCGACACTGGTCAGGGAGTGCGCCCCTTCGGCGCCCTCGATCAGACGCCCTCTGGCATCATAGACGGTTACCGACCAGAACCCGGTGACCGGCACGTCCACCGGCAGAATCAGCACCTGAGGCGTCTCGCCATCATTGTGAAGCGGGCTGACGGTGACGTAGTAGGCGTCCTCGATGGGCTGGCCCAGCCAACCCGCGGCCGTCCCCCACAGATGCCGCACCGGGTCGACGCTGTCTTCAGCGCCAAACATGCCGTGGCTGCCGGAGATAAAGGGCGACAGACCAAGCACCGCCTCTCTTACCTCGCTCAGTCGCTCCATATCCCACTCGGGCAATGACAGCTCTCCCGCGTCATCCTGGGACCACTCGATGGCATCCTGCAGCGCGTTGGCTTCGGCGATGTCCGCGCTCGAGTCGGCGTCCACCTGGGTACGGAACATGACCAGGGCATAGCGCGAACCGACGCTCTCTTCATCCAGCACGATCTCGCGTCCACCGTAGGACATCATCGGGGTGTAGTGGTCCTGGTTGACCACCTGCATGGACTGCAGTCGGGTGGCGCTGGCCGGGGCGGTGAAGGTCACCGGTGAGGCCAGATCGAAGACGCCGACGCTGTGCAGGATATCCCGATTGACCCGAACCACCTCGGCGTCCACCGGCAACGGCGCGCGGTCATGGCGCAGGCTGCCAAAATAGCCGTCATCGGCATAGTTCTGGAAGTGGGTGTCGGTCTGCGCCCGCACATAGGTATCCAGATTGACCGCACCGTCCGAGCTGGATGGCTCGGTGGCCTCTGCGGTCGCTGCCACTGCGTTCGAGACCAGGCTGCCTGCCATTGCCAGCAGCAGCCAGGAAAACCGCTTCATTGTCATCCCCGCACCCCGATTGTCGGTCGCGAGCCCTGGCGGCCAGAGCCCTGCCTCTGGCTCAGCATAGCGTCTTCGCGGCACGAAGGACTCAACGGCATGAAAACGGCGGCCCCGAGGGCCGCCGCAGGTCTCACTACTCAGTAAGCAGTGAATTGACGTTTCCAGAGACTGTCAGCTACCGGCGATGGTCATCTCATCGATCAACCAGCTACCGCTGTGGATGCTGCCACGGGTATCGATATCATCCCCCAGTCCCACCAGACCCTGGAACATGCCTGCCAGGTTGCCGGCGATGGTGAACTCCTCGACGGGATGCTGAATCTGGCCGTTCTCGACCCAGAAACCGGCCGCACCGCGGGAATAGTCACCGGTGACGCCGTTGACGCCCTGCCCCATCAGCTCCGTGACCAGTACGCCCCGATCCATCTTCGAGAGCAGCGCCTCGCGGCTTTCCAGCGGTGCTTCGAGGCGCAGGTTGCGTGCCCCGCCGGCGTTGGCGGTGGTCTGCATGCCGAGCCGACGCGCGCTGTAGGCCGACAGCATGTAGCTGGCCAGACGCCCCTGCTCGATAAAGCGATTGTTGCGGGTCTGGACGCCGTCGCCGTCGAACGGACTGCTGGCCATGCCACCCACCAGCATCGGCTGCTCGGCGAGGCTGAACCACTCGGGAAACAGAGTCTCACCCAGGCGGCCACACAGGAAGGAGGCGTCGCGGTAGATGGCGCCGCCGGCCAGGGCCGACATCAGGTGGCCGATCAGGCCGCTTGCCAGGGTCGGGTCGAACATCACAGGAAAACGCCCGGTCTGGGGGCGCTGCCCCCCGAGGCGCTGTAGCGTACGCTCGGCGGCGCTGCGGCCGACCTCCGCCGGGTCACGCAGCGCCCGTGGATCCCGGGCGCTGGTGTAGTCGTAGTCCCGCTGCATGCCGGATGCGTCCTCGGCGATCAGCAGGCAGGAAAGCGAGTGACGGCTGCCGCGCTGGCTGCCGAGAAAACCATGGCTGTTGGCGTAGACGCGAACGCCCTCGCCGCTCGACAGGCTGGCGCCGTCGGAGCTGCGGATACCCGGCTCGGCCAGGCCCGCCGCCTCGCAGGCAAGCGCCAGCTCTATCGCCTTGTCCGTGTCCAGCGCCCAGGGGTGATGAACGTCGAGATCCGGCAACTCGGTCGCCATCAGCTCGGCGTCGGCAAGCCCGGAGGCAGGATCCTCGCCGGTGTAGCGTGCGATGGCGATGGCCTTCTCGACCACGCTCTTGATCGAGGCGTCGCTGGCATCGGTGGACGAGGCGCTGCCCTTGCGCTTGCCCAGATAGACGGTGACGGCGATGCCCTGATCGCGGGACAGCTCCACCGACTCCACATCGCCCTCGCGCACGCTTACACCGGTGCCCTGATCGACGCTGGCGCCGACCTCGCAGGCATCCGCACCCAGTCGCCGAGCAAGCTCGAGCGCGGTCTCGGCACGACTTTCCAGCACCGCCTGCTGGGCTCTGGCATCAAACGCCTGTGTCATCTTGTACTCCTTGTCCGACCATAGGGGTCGGCTGAGACTGTCATCCTGCGGCGCCTCGGGCGCCACAGGCTGGTATACTTTCGCGGACGTCGCGCCCGGCGCGACCACCGCCTTTTCGATTTTCCCCGATGCCTTCACCAGGGACCCGGTATGACCCAGGATGACCTTTCCCCCGACGACCGCCCCAGCAAGTCCCAGCTCAAGCGGGAGATGCACGAGCTGCAGGCGCTGGGCGAGCGCTTCATCGCGATGAAGCCCGAGGAGCGCGCCCGCTTCCCGCTGTCGGACGATCTGCTTCGCGCCATCGACGAGACCGACCGCATTCGTGCCCGCGAGGCCAGACGCCGCCATATGCAGTACGTCGGCAAGCTGATGCGCAAGGAAGACCTGGAGGCCATCCAGGCGGTCTTCGACGACATCGAGAAGGCCCAGGTCCAGCGCGACCATGCCTTCCTGCGCCTGGAAAAGTGGCGTGATCGCCTGATCGAAGAAGGTGATGACGCCGTCGAACCCTTCCTCGAAGACTATCCCCAGGCCGATCGCCAGGCGCTGCGTCAGCTGATCCGCAACGCCCGCAAGGAGCGCGAGCAGAACAAGCCCCCCACCAACGCCAAGCGGCTTTACAAGCTATTGCGTGATACCGCAGGGATCTAACCGCCGGGCTCGAGGGCCAGTCTGACGAGTGACTGCGCTCGACGGCGTTACCGCCACCGCCCTAGGGCTTTTCTGAAAAGTGCCTAGGTCCTGCATGCTCCGCCTTGGCGCCGACACCTCCGTCGGCGCCGCCTTGTCGATCAGCTAGCTTGCCTCGGCTGTATCAGGATTGGGTGCCACCCACGGTCAACTCGTCAAGCTTGAGGGTCGGCTGACCGACGCCCACCGGCACCCCCTGTCCTTCCTTGCCGCACACCCCGATACCGGTGTCCAGTTCCATGTCGTGGCCGATCATCGAGACCTGGCCCATGGCTTCGGGGCCATTGCCGATCAGCGTCGCCCCCTTGACCGGCGCGGTGATCCGACCGTCCTCGATCAAGTAGGCTTCACTCGCCGAGAACACGAACTTGCCCGAGGTGATGTCCACCTGGCCGCCGCCGAAGCTGACCGCGTAAAGCCCGCGCGAGACGCTCTTGATGATGTCCTGGGGGTCGTCCATGCCGGCGCGCATGTAGGTATTGGTCATGCGCGGCATCGGCATATGGGCGAAGGACTCGCGACGGGCGTTACCGGTGGGCGCCATGCCCATCAGGCGGGCGTTCAGCTTGTCCTGCATGTAGCCGGTAAGGATGCCGTCCTCGATCAGGGTGGTGCATTGGCTGGGGGTGCCCTCGTCGTCCACCGACATCGAACCACGGCGATCCATCAGGGTGCCGTCGTCGACCACGGTAACGCCGGGCGACGCCACCCGCTCGCCGATACGACCGGCGAAGGCCGAGCTGCCCTTGCGATTGAAGTCGCCCTCGAGGCCATGGCCCACCGCCTCGTGCAGCAGGATGCCGGGCCAGCCGGCCCCCAGCACCACCGGCATCTGTCCGGCGGGGGCATCGGTCGCCTCCAGGTTGACCAGCGCCTGACGCACCGCTTCCTTGGCGTAGGTCTCGGCGACGCCTTCGTCGCGCAGTCTTGCCATGGGGTAGCGGCCGCCACCACCGGCGCTGCCGCGCTCACGCCGGCCGTTCTTGACCGCGATGACACTGACATTGAGCCTCACCAGCGGGCGCACGTCGGCGGCGACGGTGCCGTCACTGGCGCTGACCAGTACCACTTCGTAGACGCCGGACAGCGAGGCGCTGACCTGGGACACACTGGGGTCGGCAGCCCGGGCCACCCGGTCGGCCAGCTTGAGCATGGCGACCTTGTCTTCGGCCGACAGCCCTGACAGCGGGTCGATGCCCGCGTAGCGCGGCTCGGCACTGACCTGGATGCGTGGCGCCTGGGTCAGGGTGGCGCCGCTGCGCACGATGCCCGAAGCGGTGCGGCCCGTCTCGGCCAGGGCATCGGCGTTGATCTGGTTGGAGTAGGCGAAGCCGGTCTTCTCGCCGGCCATGGCGCGCACCCCGACGCCACCGTCGATGTTGTAGCTGGCTTCCTTGACCTCACCGTCCTCCAGCACCCAGCCCTCTTGCCAGGTCCGCTGAAAGTACAGATCGGCGTAGTCGATGCCAGGGCCCAGGGCGTGCCGGAGACCCGTATCGAGACCGCCGAGATCGAGGCCTCCCGGGATCAACAGGGTGGCCACGGCCTCATCGAAGGATGCAGCTTGAGATGTCATTGAGCACTTTCCAGAGTGATCCGGGGCGAGGTCCAGGGACCCTGCACCAGATAGTGAATTCGCGTCACCCGGTCGATGACGTCGCCGAACAGCTTGTCGGCCACAAACAGGGCACCGCCCACGACGGGCGCCCCTACGGCCACGGCTGCCAGCGGCAGGTTGTTGCTGACCGGCACGGTCACACCGAGCATCAGGTCGAGCTGACGTCGCGCCAGGTCGGCGGAGCCGTCCAGGGTAAAGTCGGTGGCGGGGCCATCGATACGAATCGGCCCTTCGGTTTCCAACACTCCACCATACAGGGTCGCGGCACCACTGACACGGTCGAAGGCGGTACCCTCACCGGTGACGTCCGAGAAATCCAGACGCAGGCGCCGCAGCAGGTTGTCGACGTTGAGTAGTCCCACCACCTTGGCCGAGGGCGAGCTGATATTGGCGAAGGTTCCGTCGACCATATCGACGTTCAGGCTACCGCGTGATCGGGCCAGCGCAAACTGCCAGGGGGCCCCCGGCCAGGCCAGCTGACTGTCCACATCGAGTCTTTCGGCGCGTACCGCCACGTCCTGCCCGAGCGCCGCCAGCGCGGTCCCGGGATCACCCCCGGTGAGCGCCAGTCGCGAGCGCGTCAGGCTGGCCTGACTACCGGAAGCCTCCCATACCAGCGACCCTTCTGCCGTGACCTCGCCCAGGGTGAGGGATACCGGCTCGACCGACAGCCGATCACTGCTGGAACGCCATGCGCCGTTGAAGGGCCCGACCCGATTGCCCTGGTACACGATATCGTCGATGGTGAGACGCCCGTCGGGCAGCTCGCGCACTCGCTGCGGGAAGGCCGCGGGCGCGCTGGTGACTTCAAGCTCACCGAACAAAGAGCCGGACTCGGCACCCTGAACCGCCGTTTGCCCGCTCTCGGGAATCAAGTTGTCCAGCTCCAGTCGATCGAGATCGAGCACCAGTGGCTGGGTAGTACCCGGGCGGTAGGTCACCTGGCCGTCGACCAGGCTTCCGCCAAGCGCCGCCTGCCACTGCCTGGCACCTCGGCTGAAGCGGGGACTGGCGTCGATGGTCAGCGTGCCGAGACAACGATCGCCGTCGCTCAGGCAGTCGGTGCGGGCCTCCAGGCGTGACAGTCCCGCCCCGCCGCCGCCACTGGAGCCGCCTTCCGGCATGGCACCGGCCAAGGGCTTCAGGGCGTCGGCCCAGGCGCCCAGATCGAGTCGCTGCAGATAGGCCAGCACCGACCAGCCCGGCTCACC
>NZ_JAMXRY010000063.1:0-30159 GCF_024124525.1 Halomonas sp. OfavH-34-E
CTTGCCGAACTCAGAAGTGAAACCGCTCAGCGCCGATGGTAGTGTGGGGTCTCCCCATGCGAGAGTAGGTCATCGTCAGGCATTTATTCAGAAGAAGCCCAATTCCGAGAGGAGTTGGGCTTTTTCGCTTGCATGGGGCAGACCCCGCTTTTTATATGTGGGGCCGCGCCGATAACCCCCTCGGCGCGGTCCGGCCGCTCGCAAGCTCGCGTCGTTCGTCACCCCTTGCGGCGTTGCCGCAAAACCCTGGGGTGACTCACCCCCATGCGAGAAACATTGTTATCTTGGTGGCGTCATCCGGCAGTCTTCAGGGTAGAGCGGCGGCCAGGACGGATGGGCGCTGTAGAGCAGAAGGCCGGCCCGTCCATAAGGCATTTATTCAGAAGAGGCCCGATTATCGGAAGATAATCGGGCCTTCTTTTTTGTAAAGAGCCGCATGCAAGGGCACTCTATACGTTCAGCCGAGTAAGGCGAGGCGACTCCCCCCATGCGACTACCCTGTCGGGAACAGGGGAGAACCGCCGCAGGCGGGCCCTGAGGAACGAAGGGCGAGTCTCAGGGATGAGACGAGTAGTGCTGCTCTGGATGGAACAAAGATGCTAAAGAAAGATCGAAATGGCATATTCATCGTACACAGAGCGAAGGAGGTGCCAGATGCAACGAATTCGTCATTCCGAGGGACGGCCACAGGTGACGGGGTTCTTCGATACCGCGACATCGAGCGTCCAGTACGTGGTCACGGACCCCGATACCAGACGGTGTGCCATCATCGATCCGGTGCTTGATTTCGATGCGGCCTCCGGTGCGACGTCCACCGCCAGCGCGGATGAACTGCTTGGCTACGTGAAGGAGCACGGCCTCGAAGTGGAGTGGGTGCTGGATACCCATCCCCATGCCGATCATCTGTCGGCGGCGCAGTATCTCAAGCAGCAGACGGGGGCGCCGACGGCGATTGGGCAGAAGATCACCGAGGTACAGGCGCTGTGGAAGGATATCTATCATTGGCCGGAGCTGGCCTGCGACGGTAGTCAGTGGGACAGGCTGTGGGCCGAGGGGGATCGCTTCTCCATCGGTAGTCTCGAGGTCGAAGTGATGTTCTCTCCCGGGCATACCCTGGCGTCGGTGACCTACCGCGTCGGTGATGCTGCCTTCGTCCACGACACCCTGTTTCAGCCTGACTTCGGCACGGCCCGGGCAGACTTTCCCGGTGGCGACGCTCAGGCCTTGTGGCAGTCGATACAGGATCTGCTTGCCTTGCCGGAAGATACCCGCATATTTACCGGGCACGACTATCGCCCCGGAGGCCGGGAGCCCCGGTGGGAGAGCACGGTGGCTGAGCAGCGCCGTGACAACATCCATCTCCAGGGTCAGCACGAGGCCGGCTACATCGCCATGCGCAATGGACGCGACCAGGACTTGCCGATGCCTGCGCTGATGCTGCCATCACTCCAGGTGAATATTCTGGGAGGACGTTTGCCCAAGGCAGAGTCCAACGGCCGTCGCTACCTCAAGATCCCGCTGAACGCCTTTTAAGCGCGGTGACGGCTGCTGAGAACGGCCTCCGAGAGCGGAGTCCATGAATATCCCTGCGGCGGGCGCTTGCCGATAGGGTCCGGTGAATATCATCCAGTGATGCTTCCGCGGGCCTTGCCCTTTCGTTAGCGACTTCGATATCGACGTCGTTAGCGAGCGCGGGTGCTTGGGCATACGTCTCTGGTGAAGTGTCTGCTTTCACGCTAGGTTGGTCAGACGGTGATTGGCTTGCAAGCTCACAAAGGAGGCAGCATGCCCCGTCTCGACCGCTACGGACTGGCGACGCGCACCATCCATGGCCAGCAACAGCGTGATCCCTTCGGCAGTCCCCATATGCCGATCTACGACACCACGACCTTCGCCTTCGATGATACGGCCTCTCTGCGAGAGGTCGGAGAAGGGAAGAAGCGTGGAGGATTCTATTCGCGCTATGGCATGAATCCGACGTTGTACGCCCTCGAGGATGTGTTGGCAGGACTGGAGGGGGCCGAGGCCGCCCTAAGTTTCAGTGCAGGGATGGGGGCCATCAGCGCCTTGCTGCTGGCCCACGGCAAAAAAGGGGTGGTGGGCTACGGTGAGATCTACGGTGGCACTCTGGGGCTGATGGCGAAGGGGTTGCCAAGCCTCGGTTATCCCGTCGACCTGGTGTTGGGCGATGAAGGCGACGCTCTCGAGCGGAGGCTACGCGAGGGCGTTGGACTGGTCTTCGTGGAGACACCGAGCAACCCGATGCTTGCCATCACCGATATCGAAAAGCTGGCGAGGCAGGCGCACGCCCATGGCGCACTGGTGGTGGTGGACAATACCTTTGCCACGCCGGTCAACCAGCTGCCGCTGCCACTCGGCGCCGATCTGGTGGTGCACAGTGCCACCAAATATCTGGGAGGGCACAGTGATCTCACCGCAGGGGCGGTGATGGGCACTCGTGCGTTGCTGGAGCCTATCGATTGGTGGCGTCAGTCTCTGGGCAGTGCACCATCGCCGCAGACAGCGTCATTGTTGTCGCGAAGCCTCAAGACCCTGTCGGTTCGAGTGGCGCAGCACAACCGTTCGGCGCAGACGATCGCCGAAGCGCTGCAATCGCATGCGGCAGTACGTCGTGTCCACTATCCTGGTCTGACGAGTCACCCCGGGCACGAGGTGGCTAGGCGGCAGATGCGTGGGTTCGGGGGCATGTTGACGCTCGAGCTGGAGGCGGACCTTTCGTTGACGGAGAAGATCGCGGAATCGCTTCGCTGGTTTGCCCTGGCACCAAGCCTGGGTGGCGCCGAAAGTCTGGTGACTCAGCCCCGCACGACCACCCACGTGGACTTGAGCGACGAGGAACGCCAGCGCAGAGGTATTTCGGACAGCATGTTGAGATTGTCGATAGGGCTCGAGGACGTGGAAGACCTGCTCGAGGATCTCGATCAGGCGCTGAGGCTTGCTTGAAGCAGCATGAAGAAGGCGGGGCAGGTCGATGCTATCTCGGCACGGCGATCGTCTTGCCTGTATTTTTCAGCTTGGCCTGCGCACGTCGGTGGTGACGCCGATCGTGTGATGGGCGCTTATGCCTTCGGCTCCAGGGCGATTGATGGAGTCCAGTGTCAGGAGAAAGGGATGTTCGATACGCTTGGTCTTGCCCTGGTGATCGGTGTCGGCGGGACGGCGCTGCTGGATCTGTGGAATTGGCTGTTGAACAAGTCGATAGGGCAACCACTGCCACCCTGGCATCTGGTCGGCCGCTGGTTTTCGGGCTTGCCCAAGGGGAGACTGGTCCATCGCCAGGGGATCGCTTCCTCGCCTGCGATCGGCGGGGAGCTCGCCATCGGCTGGATCATGCACTACGTCGTGGGCGTGAGCTTTGCCTTGGCGCTGTTGTTGGTGTGGGGAGATGGCTGGGCGTTGGCACCGACCTTTGGCCCGGCCTTGATCGTGGGCCTGGTGACGGTAGGCGCGGGCTGGTTCATCCTGCAGCCTGGCATGGGAGTGGGGGTTGCCTGCTCGGGCGCTCCCAACCCGAGCCTCGCCCGCATGAACAACGTGGTGGGCCATATCGTCTTTGCCCTGGGCATGTATCTGACGGCGCGTCTGATCACGGCGGGCTGAGCAGATACCTCGGGGTGAAGCGAGGTTCCAGATAGACGGTCTGGGCCGTCAGAGCAATGCTCTCGAGTGCCTTGTTCAATCGCTCCGGTGTCAGATCGGCCCCCGCTGCAGCCAGGGCTTCTCCGAGCAGGGCGCCAAGGGCGTAGCCGCGCAGGGCTTCGGGCCCCTGATCGTGGAGGGCGGCCCAGCTCAGGGCGTCCTGGTGCGGTATGGCGAGGATAACCTCATGGCCGGCTTCTGCCAGGGCAGCGGCGTGTTCGCCGAGATGATCCAGACAACCGACCAGGGTTCTGGGGGTGTCCAGCAGTTCACCATTTTCCAGTTCGTCGACAATATTGTCGCTGGCGACCAGGGTCACATCGGCTGCCGCCGAGAGCGGAAGACTCATGGTCATCAGCCGAAAGCGAAATTCATCGCCATGGCGGCCGAGCAGGCCCACGCGCTGTGCGCTGGTATTGCGCACTTCCCTGACGGCGGCCACCAGGCAGGCCGTCTGCAAGCGCTCTTCCAGCCGGTCGTCGATCTCGGTCAGGGTCGTCAACACGTCAGGCCGCGTCGTCACCTCGATACGTCGACCAAAAGCGCCGCCCTGGCTATTGAAGGCAGCAATGGCCGCGCTGAAGCCGATATCCAGGTCCGAATTTCCGGAGATGCCCACCAGCACTCGTGCGGGTTCGATGCCGGTGTCCGTCGCCGCCGAGAGCTGTTGCAGGTGGTCGATCAGCGAGTCCAGAACGTCGTCGTCCAGTGCATAACGTGGCATCTGCGCAGACAGTCGGCGTTGATCGGGAGCGATGCCCTGACTCAGTGCCTTCAGCAGACTCGTTCGATCATAGCCAGGCTGGTGGTCTTCGCTGGTCAATGCCGTCCAATGGACAGCAGGTGCAGTGCCATCGATCCCCAGGCCATCGACACCGTGGCAGCTTGCACAGGAGGTATGAGGCGACTCGCCGTGGGTTCCCTGCTGGTAGAGGGTCTGTCCTGATGTCAGAGGAGGGGAGTCGGCGGCTCGGGCGGAAAGCACGATGCATGAGGCCATGACGGCAAGTCGAATGCTGGCTCTCAAGGCAGGGTGTCCTCCCGCTATTGCGTGTCCATGTACAGTAACGCAGCTTCCGAGTGACTGGGCAAGCCACCATCGTCCACCCCCCGGCTCCTTGGTGCCCACACACTGTAGCCGGAATTGCCGACTCAGGGCGGCCGACGGCCGAGTTTGTAGTCAGTCGACGTAGCCTCTGTCGGATGCTAACCGACAACCTGTCGGTGCGACTCGAGGTGTTCCCGAAGCCGCCCGATTTGGCACGTACCGAACAAGAATTTGCTAATTGGGTCCGCCCGAAAATGACGTCCGTCCCAATGCTGGCGGTCGCTACCTGGCGTCTCCTGGACGAGCCCGACTGGCTAGCGTCCTCAAGCGTTCGCAAAGCGCTCCCGCGGGTTCCCTGAGCAAGCTTTCTTCCCGTAGCCGTCTGGCCTGGGAGTAAAGCCCAGCAGGAGTGGAGCAGAATTGGGCAAAAGACTCGGTAGACTTAGGCGATCGTAGGCTTCGGGTTGCGGATCTTGAACAATATAACCATCCTTGTACAAGTTTGGTATATGGAAGAGCCGTGACATCGCCATGGAACAGACGCCGTCGACGGCGCGATCCTGGCTTCGCTTCGACAAGGAGGAAGAGATCCGTGACCATCTTTGAAGCCCTGCGTGAGAGCCACGACAAGCAGCGCCGCCTGCTGGAACTGCTGGTGGAGACCGAAGGCGACAGTGACGGGCGCGATGAGCTGTTCAAGCGCGTCAAGGAGGAGCTCGAGAACCACGCTGGCGCAGAAGAGCGGGCGCTGTACATGCCGATGATGGAGCATGACATGACCCAGGAGAAGGCGCGGCACAGCGTGGCCGAGCACCACGAGATCGATGAGCTGATCGAGGCGCTCGAGACGACCGACTACAGTTCACCGGGCTGGCTTGCCAGCGCCAAGAAGCTGCAGCATCTGGTCACTCATCACCTCGACGAGGAAGAGCAGGAGGTGTTCCAGCTCGCAGGACGCGCCTTTGACGATGCCACCAAGGCCAACCTCGCCGAAGAGTACCTGCAGGACATGCAGGATCGGGAAGCCGGCTGAAGGCAGACGCTTTCCAAGCCGCTTGCATAAAGGGCGCCGGAGGAAACTCCGGCGCCCTTTGTCGTGTGACAGGACTCTAGGACTTGTCTGAAAAGTGCCTGCGCTCGGTAATACGGCGTTAAAAATCGGATCAACATGCTCATTTACACCCCGTAAACTGCGCTGTCTCACCGATTTTTGCCTTGTCTAACCTTCGCTCGTCGACTTTTCGGACAGCGCCTAGGACCGGGCGTGTCGGAGTGGCGCCCCGGCGGACCAGGTTTCCAGCGCTCCACCCAGCGAATGCCTTCAACGGTGCTACCTCCGTAGCTTCGCCGAATATCCAGCGCTCTATGCCACAAGGCAGAGGTGGGTGCAGCCTGGCCAAGTCGGCCCGCCTGAAAAGATTAGTAAAAAAGAATGATGAGAAACGTACTTTAATAGTGATAATTATAATACCTTAATATCTAGAATAATAATATAAAGTGTTTTATATAGTGGTTTCTGGAATCGAGAAGCATGGTGTCACGCAGAGGCGTGAGTGTTACCTAATATGCAGTTTCGTGCATTCTTGAGACGTGTTTTAGCTAAAAATGTAACAAAATGTTCCAAAGTGCTATAACTCGGGCAAGGTTTCTTGGATGCATCTTACCGGTGTTAAGGCACTGATCAATGTGGTCTCCCTCCTTGTTCACCGGTTGCGATACGTCGGTTTGCATTCCTTTCGAGGGTTCGGTCCAGGAGCCTGGGTGACTGGCCAGTGACAATGATAATCGATCTACGACAGGGGCTTGGTGCTATGAATTCACGGGTTAGAATTCTCGACATGGAAGGGGAGGTCTGGATTCGTGATGACTCCGGTCAACTGCGTCTGCTGAGAGTAGGCGAAAGCCTATCTACCGATGCTGTTGTTTCGGCTCCCCAAGCCGCCACCTTGGTACTCGAAGGAGACCCAGCCCTTAGACTGAACCTGATGACGACGGATGGCGTGCTCGTTTCTCGACTGCTGAGTGAGAGCCCTTCGCCATCCGATTCGGGCGATTTTTACCGCGGGCCCGATGATGACACGCCCCTCGGTGAAGGGGATTTCAGTCGTACGGGAGA
This sequence comes from Halomonas sp. OfavH-34-E, assembly GCF_024124525.1. NCBI lineage: Bacteria > Pseudomonadati > Pseudomonadota > Gammaproteobacteria > Oceanospirillales > Halomonadaceae > Halomonas > Halomonas sp. OfavH-34-E. Next base: position 6,825 of record NZ_JAMXRY010000063.1, read on the forward strand.
GGAGATCGGTGACGAAACCCTGAATGAGCTGCTGGCTGAACTCGAGGAGAATCCTCCCCAGGCGGGTAGTAGCTCATCGGCTGGAGGGAGCGGTAATGAAGGACACGGTTTCGTACGCCTTTTGCGCATCGTCGAAAACGTGGATCCGCTAGCATTCAATTTCCCTCTGGCGGATGAGGTGGGCATTGAAGTGCGTGACGGTGACCCCATCGACGATGATGATGGTGCCTTGCTGGATGATGCGCTCAGCGTGAGCGTCGAACTGTTGGGCGCGGGAGCCGACGGCATCTTTTCTCTGGCGGAAATCGGCGATGATGGCAGCGTCACCGCCAGAGTGATTCTTGGTGACGATACGGAGGTCGGTGATCGCCTGGTGGTGGTTGCCGCCGATGGCAGTGTACTGCTGGATCGCCCGGTCACGGTGACTGATCTAACGGAAGGCGTCGATCTGGAAGTGCCTGTTGCGCCCGGCGATGACAGTGTCAGTGTCCAGGCGACCGTGACCGACGCCGATGGCAACAGCGACAGCGACGACGATACCAAGCCGATCGACGACCAGCCGCCGACGGTGGAGGTCAATCTGGCCGGCGCCGGTGATGATGGCGTCTATAACCTGGCCGAGATCGGCGACGACGGCAGTGTCACTGCCAGGGTGACCCTGGGTACGGGCACGGAAGTGGGCGACACCCTGAGGGTGACCGATAGTCAAGGCAATGTGCTGCTCGAGCGTAGCGTCACCGGCCAGGACTTGAGCGATGGGCTCGACGTCGAGGTGCCGGTCACCAAGGGCGACGAAAGCGTGAGCGTCACCGCCACCGTCACCGATCCTGCCGGCAACAGCGACAGCGACGACGACACCAAGCCGATCGACGACCAGCCGCCGACGGTGGAGGTCAATCTGTCCGGCGCCGGTGACGATGGTGTCTATAACCTGGCCGAGATCGGCGACGACGACAGTGTTACTGCCAGGGTGACCCTGGGCGCGGGCACCGAAGTGGGCGACACCCTGAGGGTGACCGATAGTCAAGGCAATGTGCTGCTCGAGCGCAGCGTCACTGCTCAGGACTTGAGCGATGGGCTCGACGTCGAAGTGCCTGTCGCCACGGGTGATGAAAGCGTGGGCGTCACTGCCACCGTCACCGATCCTGCCGGCAACAGCGACAGCGACGACGATACCAAGCCGATCGACGACCAGCCGCCGACGGTGGAGGTCCATCTGGCCGGCGCCGGTGATGATGGCGTCTATAACCTGGCCGAGATCGGCGACGACGGCAGCGTCACCGCCAGGGTGACCCTGGGTACGGGCACGGAAGTGGGCGACACCCTGAGGGTGACCGATAGTCAAGGCAATGTGCTGCTCGAGCGTAGCGTCACCGCCCAGGACTTGAGCGATGGGCTCGACGTCGAAGTGCCTGTCGCCACGGGTGACGAAAGCGTGAGCGTCGTCGCCACCGTCACCGACCCTGCCGGCAACAGCGACAGCGACGACGATACCAAGCCCATCGACGACCAGCCGCCGAGCGTGACGATCTCACTGATCGGGGCCGGTGATGATGGTGCCTATCAGCAGAGCGAGATCGGCAACGACGACAGTGTTACCGCGCGGGTGAACCTGGGTGCCGGCACCGAAGTGGGCGACACCCTGAGGGTGACCGATGGTCAAGGCAACGTGCTGCTCGAGCGTAGCGTCACCGCCCAGGACCTGAGCGATGGGCTCGACGTCGAAGTGCCGGTGGTGGCCGGTCAGACCCACGTTCAGGCAAATGCTCGGGTCACCGATCCGGCGGGCAACTCCGACGACGCCTTGGATCGCAAGCCGGTAGCGCTGAGCATCGAATTGAGCGCCAGCAGCACGGTCGTCGAGGGTGAGTTCATTACCGTAACCGCGACCATGGACAATGTGGCCGATCGCGATGTGGTGGTGACGCTCGAAGACGGAAATACCATCACCATTGTCGAGGGCGAGCGCAGTGCCAGTATTCAGGTGGCGAGCCGACCCGATGAGCATGTGAATCAGGGGGAGACGAGCCGGGGTTTCTCCATCGAGTCGGCCACGCCCACCGGCTACGACCAGGTCGATCTTGGCGATGGCGTCACTACCCTGATGGTGGACGACAACGACATTACTCGACTGGTGCTCAAGGCCACTCCTGAGGTGAAGGAAGGTGGCGCGATCACCTACACGGTGGAGTTGCAGGACCCACAGGGCCAGCCCCGTAGCGCCGACAAGGCGATCGCTGTGACCTTGGCCAACGGCGAGTCGCTGACTGTACCGGCGGGTCAGACCAGCGCCTCGGTCACGGTGGCCGCGCCATCAGACGATGTCTACGTCGATCCCGGCCAGGTGGTCAACTCGATCCGTGAGGCGAAGGAAGTGGAGCCTGATGGCCAGCCGGCCAGCGGTATTGGCACGCTGGAGAAGCTCGAGGTCGACTCCGCCACGGTCAGCACTCAGGTGAATGACACCATCGATGAAGTGGTGGTCTCCCTGAGTGCGCCTGACGATGCGGATGAAGGACAGGCAGTCAGCGTCACACTGACCGTCGAGGAACCACCCCAAGGCGGCCCTCTGACGATTACGCTCGACGATGGCACCAAAGTGGTCATCGCCGAGGGCGCCACCAGTGCCCAGGTGACGTTGCGTGCTCCCGATCAGGACCAGAATCTGGGGCCAGGCGAAAGCGCCGATGATACCGCTTCCTGGACCATTGGCATCGATACCTTGACGGGGGGTAACTACGAGAAGCTGGTTGCCGGGGGCGACAAGACGGTCATCGTCCATAGCGATGTCCCCGAACTGACGATCCCCGATGACAACGGTCCCACTGTGGCAGGAGACGCCAGCGTCAGCGAAGGCGGCCTCGAATCAGGCTCGCTGGCTGACGATAGCGATGTGGTGTCGGGAGTCATCGCCGTCGGCTCGGGCGGAGTCGACGAGGTGGCCAGTGTTGCATTCGGTTCCATCAGCAAGTCCCTGGCAGAGCTTCAGGCAGCGAGCGCCAGCCAGCCGATCTCTATCGACATGGCCTACGGAACCTTGTCGATCACAGGGTACGACGCGGTTGCCGATGAACTGTCCTACACCTATACGTTGACGAAACCAGCAAATCACGCCAGTGGTTCGGTGGTGGATTCGCTAGCGGTCAAGGTGACCGATGACTCCGGTGACAGCCGTCAAGATAATCTGGATATCCTGATCCGCGACGACGGTCCCTCTGCCACCAGCGACTCTCTGCAGACCACCACCGAGGGCGACGCGCGTACAAGCGGCACCAACCTGTTGGTCAACGACACCCTGGGCGCCGATGGGGCCCGGGTCGAGAGCATCACCTTTATCGATCGCAGCGGTGCCACGACCGCCCGCAGCATTTCCGACGGCGGCAGTGTGACTGTGGAGACTCGCTACGGCAGCCTGACCGTTGCAAGTGATGGAAACTGGAGCTATACGCCTGTCGCCAGCGCCGCCCATCCTCGCCCGCAGGGTAATGACAGCGGCGATACGCTGCGCGACGATTTCAGCTATGTGCTGATTGATGCAGACGGCTCTCGGTCGAACACCGCGCAGCAGCCGGTGTTGGTCAAAGACACCGAACCGAGCATCGGTGATCCGACCGATGGACGCCTCGACGAACAGTATCTGGCATCTGGCTCCGAGCCGAACACCAGCAAACGCTCGGTGAGCGGTGATCTTGATGTCAACAAAGGTCAGGACAGCATCGATACCCGGTTCACCGCTGATACCGTGGCGACCCTGAATCAGCTTGGGCTGACCTCCGAGAATCAGGCGATCGGCTATTCGCTTTCCAGTGATGGGCACACCTTGACCGCCCGTGCAGACGGCGAAACGGTATTTACCATCAGCGTGCTCGATGCCGGTAGCAACGATGCCAGCTACCGCTTCACCCTGGAGGGCCCGCTGGATCACGTGACCTCGGTGGTCGATAGCAACGGCAATATCGTGCTGACGCTACCGTTCGAGGTGATCGACAGCGACGGCGATATCGATGAAGACGACTTCCAGGTGACCGTGGTCGATGACCCGGCGCAGGAGTCTCAGAGCATCACCTTGAAAGAAGATGGCAAGAAAACCTTCTCCACCCCCGCCAACGCTACCGAAGATACCCTGGCGATCAGCGACGCGCCGGAGTATGGCAGTGTCACCATCGGTGCCGACGGCAGACTGACCTACAAGCCCGACGGCAACTACAGTGGCGCCGATGCCTTTACCTATACCTATACAGAGGGCGGCACCACCTATTCGGTAGACGTCGATGTGACCGTCACCCCCGTGGCTGACAAGCCGGATCTTCCGTCATCATCGGCGGCGACCGACGAAGATGTATCGGTGGCGCTTGGTCTTGCCGCACCATCGCCTACCGACACCACCGATCAGAACATGGGGGCAGCAGGGGACAACCCCGAACTGCTGGGGGCCATTACCGTGTCCGGGCTTCCCTCTGGAGCCAAGCTGCTGAAGGCCGACGGTAGCGTTATCGACACCAAGGGCAAGAGCACGCTGACCATCAAGCTGTCCGATGGCTCCCATCTTTCGACCTTGGACGACGGTGACGTTGACCTGGTGATGACCCGTGCGGAATTCGAGGGGCTGAAGGTAGCGCCGAAGGCACAGGACGGCAGCAATTTCTCGTTATCGATCCAGGTCTCGAGCTATGAGGTCGACGCCGACGGCGAGCGTCTGAGCGGCATCCCGGGAGCCACCTCGGCGATTCGTGTCCCGGTAACGGTCCAGGCGGTCACCGATGACGTGACTTTGACCTTCGCTGACGACACCGATCACAAGGTCTTCAAGACCGCGGAAGACGTCGCCTTCAACCTGAGCGAGACGCTGAAGGCGTCTTTCGAGGATCTGGACGGCAGCGAGTATCGTGAACTGTTGCTCGAGGGATTGCCCGAGGGCACCGTGGTCACCATCAACGACAACCTGACGCGAGTCGTTGGCGCCAGTGGCCAGGTGCGGGTACCCGCCGGTGGGCTGAGTGCTTCGACTACCGACTTCCCCAAGATCACCATTACGCCGCCGGATGACTTCAGCGGTGAAATCAAGGGAGTCTCGGTAACCTTGAGAACGCGGGATGGCGACGCCGATGGTCCCTCGCCGAACGGCGTCTGGAAGGAAGACAAAGTCACTCTGGACATCGATGTGACTCCAGTGGTGGATGACCCTTCCGTCAGCGCGCGCGGTACTGAAGATGAGGCCTTCAAGTTTCTCGCCTCGCTCAAGGTCGGGGATGACGACGGTGGTGGTGCGACCAGCGAGACGATCACCTCGATCGAGATCGCCGTGGTACCCGATGGCTGGGAGATCCGCAACGCCGACGGCAACCTGGTGCACACCGGCAACGGCAGCGACGGGTTCAGCGTACCCAAGAGTGACGTGGATAGCGGTGCCTTCAAGAACTACAGCCTGACCGGGCCGGCCCACGAGAGCGATGACCCAAGCCTGACGCTCAAGGTCGGGATCACCGATACGGCCACCATCGATGGCGCTACTGTCAGCGATGAGGAGGTCAAGGAGGTGACCTACTCGCCCAAGGTCGCGCCCAAGGCGGAGGTCATTGCCGCCAGCGGCGTCAGCGACAGCGATGGCGATGGCAAGGCCGATCTCACCATGACCGGTGGGCATACCTATGGCGCCAGCGACGGTGTCGCCGAGGACGAGTGGTTCAAGCTGACCAATGATGATTTCGACTTGAAGGACGATTGGTCGAATCAGGACAGCGATGGTTCGGAGAAGACCTTCGCCCGACTGACGCCAGAGCAGCTGGATGGTCAGGCCGGAGACATGATCGGTGCCAGCTTCCGCTATCTCGATGAGGCTGGTCAGTGGGTAGAAAAGTCCTACGACGGGACCCCGGTAGAAATTCCGGTCCAGCATCTTTCCAGCGTGGAGTTTCGCCCGCCGACCAATCGCAAGGGCACCTTCCAGATCCGCGTGCAAGCGAAGACGGTGGATACCGATGGAGAGGGCAACGTGGACACTGCGGTGTCCGGCGAGGCGCTGTTGACCGGCATCCGCGTCCAGGAACCAGTAGCGGATCGTGTGTCCCTGGGCTACGAGCCGGTGGCCCAGACCGATGAAGACACGGCGGTGGCGCTTGAACTTCGGCCCCAGAGCGATGATCCCAACGAGGTCTATCGCATGACCCTGTCCGATCTGCCGGATGGGGCGGTGCTTCACTACAATGGTCAGCAGGTGGCCGATGACGGCAATGGCAACTATATCATCGACAACTTCGATGCCAGTGTGCCTCTCACCATTACACCTCCACCGGACAGCAACGAAGATTTTTCCATCAAGGCAACACCTGTCAGCGTGGACACCTTCGGTGGCGTCACCAGCGAGTTCACCGGTGAAGCACGCGATATCCTGGTCAAGGTCAAGGGAGTCGCAGACGCTCCCGAGGTGACCACCAGCGTCGAGTCCTACGTGGAGCAGGCGCTGGACGATGGCGTGACCGAGGTACGATTGAGCGATCTTGTCACGGTGCAAAGTGGTGATCGTGATGACTCTGAATCACTGGCCTACCGCATCAGCGGGTTGGACGAAGGCTTCGCCGTGGCCGGTGCGGTGCTGATCAGTCCTGAGGATGCCGAGGGCGACGAGCGGGTCTGGGTCACCAGAGAGCTTGCCGATGTGCGCATCACCACCCCTGACAACTTCAGCGGTCGTGTCGACTTCAGTGTCACCCCGGTGGTGACCGAAGATGATGGCGATTCACGCGATGGGGACCAGCATCAGGTCTCGTTCGAAGTGACGCCGAGTCCTGAAGGGGTGATCGAGACCGATTCGCGTCTTGTCGAGGATACCCTGGGCAAGCTCGATTTCAGTCTGGTAACACAGAATGGCGACACCAACGAGATGCTCGAGACGGTGTGGATCGACGCCGCTGATGTGCTCCAGGCGCCATTTACCATCTACGTCGGCAATTCCACGAGCACCACGCTCGCCCAGGCGGCGGCCACAGACCCGGATGTCACTCTGGAGGGCGGCGAGTACAAGCTGACCAATGGCGCCTGGGAGCGTCTCTACGCCAAGGGAGATGCCAACTTCGGTGCGGGTAGCGCCGAACTGGCGCTGCGCTACCAGGTGACCGACACACCGAACGCCGGCTACGAAGGTCAGTTGGATGACGTGACGTCGGCACCCAGGGATGCCATTCATCAGGTAGTCATCGATGCCGTCACCGACACGCCGACCATCGATATCACCAGCATCGTCAACCTCTCGGGTGGTGGTGTCAGCATCACCGGCAATGACGTCAATGCCGGGACCGGTGATCGCGTTCAGGTCAATGTCGCGGTCGATCAGTCCGCCGACGCCGACGCAGGTAACCAGCCCGACGAGGACGGCAGTGAGTCGCTCCGCTATTTCCTGATCGATGGTGTGCCGGAGGGCGTCAGTGTGGAAGGGGCCGAATATATCGGCGTGGTGGCCGGTGACAGCGGCGGCCGCCAGTGGCGAATCGAGTTGGATCCGTCCCAGAGTTTCGACGGCCCCATTCCGCAGCAGCACTCTTTCGTCTTTGTCCTGGGGGAAGGGGGGCAACTGAACGATATCAACAACCACTCCATCACCATCACCGCGGTGACCCAGGACGCCGGGGGCAACACCCTGGAGCAGAGCGCCAGCGCAAGCTGGACGCTGAGCGGCAGTGGCGATGACAACGACGGGGAGGATGCCTCCGATATCGAGCGCTGGGACAACGACTCCAGTGCTGCCATGACCGAGGACTCGGCGTCTCCGCTGTCGCAGCTGATCGATGCCCAGATCGCCGGGAACGACGGTGCCAGCTCCATCACCCTCAGCAATCTGCCGCCGGGGACCGTGGTTACGGGCATGGAGGAGACCACGGTCAACGGCCAATCGGTGTGGTACGCCAGTACCGACGGCGGTGGTCAGGCCGCATTGGATGACCTGATGGCGTCGATCAGCGTGACGCCACCGGCCAACTGGAATGACAATGGCGAAGATTTCACCTTCGACGCCACCCTGACCACCCGCTCATCCAGTGGCAAGGAAAACTCACATTCTGTCACCGTGGACCCCCCGGTTACTCCGGTGACGGATACCCCCGAGGTCAGCGTATCGGGCGAGCTGGCCGACAATGGTCGTGATGTTGACTTCGAGGTCGGCGTCACCAGCCCTGCCGACAGCCCGGACGTTACGCTGGTGAACGGTCAACTGGTTCTGACCCTCGACGAGAGTGGAGCAACCGATGCCGATGGTGGTGCCGCGCCAGGCGGTACCCTGTTCTACAACGGCCAGGCGCTGACGCCAGGATCAGATGGTCGCTACGTCATCGACGGCGTCGCAGTCGGAGACACGGTCAATCTGACCTACCGTCCGGCGGTGGGGGTCTGGGGAGACGTCTCGCTTGTCGCCGAAGGCTCCACCCAGGAAACCGACGCGACCAATCGGGAAGCCGATCAGGACCAGGCCAGCGTCGAGGTACCGCCGCCGCCGCCGGAAGTGTCGGTCAACGACATCCGGGGCGAGGAGGACAGCCTGATCGATGTCAGCGGTCTCGAGGTTGATTTGCTCGACCCCTCCCAGACCCTGGAAGCGGTGCTGATCGATGGCCTGCCTAACGGCTGGCTGGTGATGACGGGTGCCGACGCGGCTTCCGCGACCCTGGCGGAGAACGTAGGCAAGGGCAGCTGGTCGATTCTCAAGCCTGACGGTAGTCTGCCGGCCTACGTCGGCCTGATCCCTCCACGTGACTGGAGCGGAGACCTCAGTGGTGCCGATAGCCTGTCGGTGACGGCCATCGCCGGCCGTGATGGCGAACGTTACATCGGTGACGAGGCGTTCTCGGTGTTGGTGGACGCCGTGGCCGATCCGATCGAGGCCGATCCGTTGCTGAGCTTCGGCGATGAGGGCGACAGAATTCCGCTCAACCTCAACGCCTCGGTGCTGGATCGAGACGGTTCCGAACAGGTGACGTTGACCCTCAAGGGGCTGGGGGAGCACGCCAGCTTCTTCAGTGGCGACAATCTTCTGGACTGGACCTACGACGCCGGAACCGACACCTATGTGATCGATGACATCTCAATCGACCAACTGAATGCGCTGACGCTGGTGCAGAAGGCGACCGATGGCAATGTCACCCTGGACTTCAGCCTGGCCACCGTGGACGGTCAGGATACCCTCGACCCGCCTTATGAAGGCCAGGTGGATCTCGATATCCGCGCAGTGGAGCCGACGACCGGTGGCGATACGCTGCTCTACAGCGGCAAGGCGATCAATGGTCTCGGTGGTGACGACGTGGTCGAGTTGCGCTTTGGCGAGGACATCGATCCCGGCAAGGTGCGCAATATCGAGACACTGGACCTGATGGGGGAGGGCCAGGACCATGACGTTACCTTGAGTGCACAGGATGTGCTCGACATGACCAGTGGTGATGAGCTGTTTGTGCGTGGTGACGCCGGAGACAGGGTCTCCTTGAGAGCCGATGAATGGTCCGCCACCGGCAATCAGGTGCAGGAAGATGGCATCACCTACAACGTCTACGATGGAAACGGCAACGCCGTGCTCAAGATCCAGGATGGTATCGACGTGGACATCTGATTTGCCGACTTGCCCGGCAGGTGGCAACGGGGGGCACGGTCCCCCGTTGCCGCATGGCTAGCGTGAATCGCTGGCTCGGGGGTAGTCGTGGCGCCTCTTCGCGAGCAGATGTACAGGCAGTTGAGCCGCAGAATGGTCAGCTGTCTTGCTGCTCGTCGAGCAGGTGGCTCAGGGCGTCCTTGCGGTTTTCGTAGATGTGCGGTGCATCGGCACGGCGCTCCAGCGCGTCGCCCAGCTTGAGGCGCAGGAAGGCACTGGTGGTGTAGCGAGTGACGCGCTCGTAGAAGCGCTCGGACAAACCGCAGATCATTTCGGTGTAGCGCTCGACCAGGTGCGGCGCGATGGTGAAGTTGTCGTAGTTGACGATGGCATAGACGGGACGGCCCAGGGGCTCAAGCAGGCGTTCGACCTCCCTCTCGATGGTGGCGATGGTGTCATCGTCGTTGACCGCCAGTCCCTCGAAGTTGATGAAGAACTGGTAGGTGTCGAGATCGACGCTCAAGCGCTCGGCGATCGGGCGCTCCAGCAGGGTCTCGAGCAGGTCCATGGAGGCGCTGTCGAACAGGCGGGGATCCATGGTGGCAAGGGGCGTGTCGATGTGTGGCCAAAAGTCCATCAGCGCCAGGATATCGCGCTCCAGTTCCACCCCCGGGGCGATCTCGATCAGCGTCAGCCCTTGCGCGCGCAGTTCGAACACGCAGCGCTCGGTGACGTAGAGCACCGGCTGGCCGCGCTTCGCCGCCAGGGGGCCGCTGAAGGTGCGGTGCTCGACGCGCTCGACAAACTTGCGCTGGCTGCCGTCGGCGTCGATCTTGAGTCTTCCCGACTCGATGGACAGCTGGGCACCGGCGGTGAAAGTGCCGACGAACACTAGCCGTTTGGCGTTCTGGCTGATGTTGATAAAGCCGCCGGCGCCGGCAAGCCTGGGGCCGAAACGGCTGACGTTGACGCTGCCCTCCTGGTCGACCTGGGCGAGACCGAGAAAGGCGATGTCCAGGCCGCCGCCATCGTAGAAGTCGAACTGGCTTGGCTGGTCGATGATCGCCTGGGTATTGATGGCGGCGCCGAAGTCGAGCCCGCCCGCCGGCAGCCCGCCGATGACGCCGGGCTCGGCGGTCAGCGTCAGGTACTCCAGCAGCCCTTCCTCATTGGCCACGTTGGCGATGCCCTCAGGCATGCCGATGCCCAGATTGACGATGCTGTTGGGCCGAAGCTCGAAGGCGGCGCGGCGGGCGATGACCTTGCGCTCGGTCAGCGAGAGGCTGGCGATGTCATTCATCGGCACCTTCACTTCGCCGGCGAAGGCGCGACTGAACTGGGTGGCGAAGGTCTGCCAGTGATGCTCGGGCTGTGCCAGCACCACGGCGTCGACCAGCACGCCGGGGATCTTCACGTCCTTGGCCTTGAGGGTGCCTCGTTCGGCCAGACTCTCGACCTGGACGATGACGATGCCCCCGGAATTGTGCACCGCCATGGCAATGGCCTGCATCTCCAGAAACAGCGCCTCACGCTCCATGGTCACATTGCCGTCGGCGTCGGCGGTGGTCCCGCGCAATAGCGCGACCTGAATCGGCTGAGCCTGGTAGAACAGGTACTCCTCGCCATCGATGGGCATCAGCCGCACGCGATCCTCGGTGGTGCGCTCGTTGATCTTGCCGCCCCCCTGGCGTGGGTCGACAAAGGTATCGAGCCCCACCTTGGTCAGGGTGCCCGGCTTGCCGGCGGCGGTGTCGCGAAATAGATGGGAGATCACGCCCTGTGGCAGGTTGTAGGCCTCGATCTGGTTGTCGATGGCCAGCTTCTGCAAGCGGGGTACCAGCCCCCAGTGGCCTCCGATGACGCGCTTGAGCAGTCCCGGGTGACCGAAGTGATCGACGCCACGGCCCTTGCCGTCGCCCTGGCCGGCGGCGTAGATCAGCGTCAGGTCACGAGGATGGCCGGACTCCACGAAGCGTTGCTCCAGCGCTACCGCCAGTGCCTCGGGAAAGGCCACCCCGACGAAGCCGCCGGTGGCAAGGCTGTCGCCGTCACGGATCAGCTGTACCGACTCCTCGGCACTGACCACCTTGTTGCGTTGGCGACTGACGCTGGGAGGAGTGCGATGGGGCATGGGTGTTCCTTTTCAAGCCATGGGGATAGGGGGGCACGTCGGCACGCAGAGCCTATGGACCAGTGTGAGCGACATGAAGGCGGCGAGAGGTCGAGATGCTTGACGGTGCAAAGGAGAGAGTCGTTGCTTGGCCCTTGAAGTCAGTCGCTGACTGTCCCACTCTATACAAAAGTGGTACACAACCTTCACGTCACGTGCAGAGAAGGGCTTCTGCCGCAGACGTCTGTTGCGTACCGCCGGCCCCCAGGGATGCCCGTGGTGGCGGGGGTCATGACGTTCGCCATGTCGATGAGCCGAAGGAGTGGATCCATGTCTACACAGCAACCCCCTCAGCAACAGCATCGTCAGCCCGGCAGCGAGTCGGCCATGCAGCCCGAGCCCGAGGTGATCCGTGACAGCTACCGTGGCAGCGGCAAGCTGGACGGCAAGGTGGCGCTGATCAGCGGCGGCGACAGCGGTATCGGTCGCTCCGTGGCGGTGCACTATGCCCGTGAGGGCGCGCACTGCGCCATCGTGCATCTGGAAGAAGATCAGGACGCCGAGACCACCCGCCAGATGGTCGAGAAGGAAGGCGGTGAGTGCCTGGTGCTCAAGGGGGACGTCGGCGATGCCGACTTCTGTCGTCAGGCCGTGGCCAGCACCATCGAGCGCTTTGGACGGCTCAATATCCTGGTCAACAACGCCGCCGAACAGTATGACTGGTCCGATATTACCGAGGTGGATGATGCGCAGCTGGAGCGGACCTTCCGCACCAATGTCTACAGCCACTTCTATCTGTCCAAGGCGGCGGTGCCCCACCTCGACGCCGGCGATACCATCATCGCTACCTCCTCGATCAATGCCTTCAAGGGCAATGACACGCTGCTCGACTACACCGCGACCAAGGGGGCGGTGCAGGCACTGGTACGTTCGCTGGCGGCGACCCTGATGGATCGCGAGATTCGCGTCAACGCAGTGGCCCCGGGGCCGGTATGGACGCCGTTGATCCCGGCGAGCTTCGACGAACAAAAGGTCGCCGAGTTCGGTGGTCAGGTGCCGATGAATCGGGCAGGCCAGCCCAGCGAGATGGGGCCCGCCTATGTCTACCTGGCCAGCGAAGAGTCGTCCTACATGAGTGGCCAGACGCTGCACCTCAATGGCGGCGTGGTGCTCAATACCTGAGATGCCGCGGCTGGTTACGCGACTCGCCTCTCCAGCGGCAGCGATGAAAGGCGGGATCGAAATGACAGGCGAGCCGGCACGGGCCGGCTCGCCTGTTGACCGTCTGGGCGACGTTACTGGTTGAGTTCCTGCTCGGTGAACAGGTCAGCGAACAGCGCCGAGCTCAAATAGCGCTCAGCGCTGTCTGGCAGTACCACCACGATATTCTTGCCGGCGAACTCAGGCAGCTTGCTGACACGCACCGCAGCCTCGACCGCTGCCCCGCAGGAAATGCCGCAGAGGATGCCTTCTTCACGCATCAGTCGATGGGCCATGGCCATGGCGTCCTCGTTGGTGACCGTCTCGACGCGATCGACCAGATCCATGTCCAGATTGTCCGGCACGAAGCCGGCACCAATGCCCTGGATCTTGTGGGGAGCGGGCTTGAGTTCCTTGCCTTCCCTGGCCTGGGTCAGGATAGGGGAGTCGGTGGGCTCCACCGCCACGGTGGTGATCGCCTTGCCCTGGGTCTTCTTGATGTAGCGCGAGACCCCGGTCAGGGTGCCCCCGGTGCCGACGCCGGCTACGAAGACATCGACCTCGCCGTCGGTATCGTTCCAGATCTCCGGGCCGGTGGTGGTCTCGTGGATGCGCGGGTTGGCCGGGTTGGAGAACTGCTGGGGCAGGAAGTAGGTCGACGGATCGGACTTGGCCATCTCTTCGGCCTTGGCGATGGCGCCGGGCATGCCCTTGGCCGGTTCGGTCAGCACCAGTTCGGCGCCCAGGGCCTTCAGTACCTTGCGCCGCTCCAGGCTCATGGAGGCCGGCATGGTCAGGGTCAGCGGGTAGCCCTTGGCGGCGGCAACGAAGGCCAGGGCGATGCCGGTATTGCCGCTGGTTGGCTCGATGATGGTCATGCCCGGCTTGAGCACGCCGCGTTCCTCGGCATCCCAGATCATCGCCGCACCGATCCGGCACTTGACGCTGTAGGCCGGATTGCGCCCCTCGATCTTGGCCCAGATCGTGGCGCCTTCATTGACCCGGTTCAGCCGCACCAGCGGGGTGTTGCCGATTGCCTGGGCATTGTCGTCGTGGATGCGAACCATGTCTGACCTCCGTTGCAGGGCCCCGGGTAGCCAGTACAGGCGAGTCGACCAGGGGCAAATGATGGATGCGAAAGAAATCTATCGAGCGTCCACTATGCCTCAGGTTGGCGCCCGCCACGAGAGAGCGAGGGCTCGCTTACCGCCAGGGGAATTAAAGCGGCTGGCGAAACAGCACGCGCCCGCATCAAGCGGGCGCGTGATCGGCATGGTGAACGCCGTCGCCGTTCAGGACCCAAGGTCGGGTCTCCCGGCGAGCAGCGCTGACAAGGGCGGAACCTCCTACTGCTGGTCCCACGCAACGAAGGCGTCGACCACCTCCTGGGGGCGCTCCAGCGGATAGAAGTGGCTGGCGTCCAGATATTCCCAGGTGGCGTGGGGCATGATGCGGGCCAGTGCCACGCCGGAGACGTAGGGCGGCTGGAAGGGGTCATGCACGCCCCACAGCAGCATCGCAGGCTTGTTCCACATCACCATCCGAGGTGAGGCCTCAAGGGTAAGGCGGTTATCCATGGCCTTGAGGTACTCGATGAAATGGTTGCGGGTCGACTCGTTCTCGGCATAGTTGCCGTAGAGGTCCTCGAGGATCTCGTCGGTCAGGGTCTCCTCCGGCTGCATGAGACCTGCCGAGGCGAAGTTCTTGACGATCTCGCGGACGTTGTCGGCACTGAAGATCTGGCTGGCCTCGGCGGACTTGGCCTTGGCGATGGCGGCGTTGGCCTCAGGGACCGGCCACATGTCGAGCACGGCGGAGTTGCCGATCACGATCTTGCGGACCTGGTTCTGCTCCTTGAGCTCGGGATCGGTCACCATGATCTGGGCGATGCCGCCCCCCAGGTCGTGGCCGAACAGGATGTAGGGGCCGGGCATGACCTGATTGGCGAAGTCGGTCATGATTTCGGCCTGGCCCTTGAGCGAGTGGTCGGCGTCCATGGGGCCGTCGGTGTAGCTGAGCCCGAGTTGGCCGGGCGCGAAGACGTGATAGCCCTGTTCCGCCAGCAGCGGGCCCACCCGGGAGAACAGCACGCTGTTGAGCGGAATGCCATGGATCAGCATGACCGCCGGGTCACCAGGCTCGCCCCATTCGCGATAGGCGACGCGAAAGTCTCCTACATCAGCAAACTGACGGCCGGGCATCTCGTCGGCAAAGGCCGCAAGTCGTGTGACGGCAAGCGGCGTGATGGCAAGGGCGAGCGACAGGGCAAGGGCGTTGATCGTGCGGATGGGCATGGCGGCTCCTGGGACGGTTATCGATAGCGCTGGCGCCGATGAACACGGTCGTGATGGCGGTGGTACAGGCACGAGTGTCAACGGCGGTGCTGACATGGGAGACGGTGGCCGGCCGAGGGCCGAGGCCAGTCGCTTCAAAGGCACTTCATACTCTAGATCAGCGTTACCCGATAAGAAGCCCCCCTGGATTGTCCAAGCATGTTTGAGCATAACGTGATGAAAGCTCGAGTCTGTGCCTTCTCTCCGAGGCCTGTGCCTCTTCACCATGGTCGGGGCTAAAAGAGCACAAGATCGAGCACCTACCTCGAAAGGTGAGTGCCATCTTCGAATTCAAACGCGCTAGCGTGGTAACCGAATCCATGAGATAGGGAGCTTGGCCGTTGAACCATCAAGGGACTGAAAGGTGCGTGCTGGTGACAGGGGCGTCGTCAGGGATCGGCGAGGCGATCGTCACCGCGCTGCTCGAGCAGGGGTTTATCGTCTACGCAGGCGCTCGGCGGGTCGAGCGCATGAGCCACCTAGCTGACAAGGGCGCCCGGGTGCTGGCGCTGGATATCACCGACGCCGACAGCATTGCCGCGGTGCTGACACGTATCGAGCGCGACGGCGTCGAGCTCGATGGGTTGGTCAACAACGCCGGCTACGGCAGCTATGGCGTGCTGGAGGAAGTCCCGATCGAGGAGGCCAGGCGTCAGTTCGAGGTCAACGTGTTCGGGCTGATGGCGTTGACTCGGGAGGTCTTGCCCTGCATGCGACGTCGACGGCGCGGTCGCATCGTCAATATTGGCTCCATGGCCGGCCGTATCTGGTTTCCGGTGGGTGGCTGGTACCACGCCACCAAGTACGCGTTGGAAGCGCTGAGTGATGCCCTGAGGGTCGAGACGCGCCCCTTTGGCCTGTCCGTCAGCCTGATCCAGCCCGGGGTGATTCGCAGCGAATGGGCGGCGATTGCCCGCAAGCCCTTGTGCGAGAACCCTCCCGAGGCGCCCTATGCGCGGATCAAGCGCGGCATGGCCGAGATCCTCGCCGATCACTCCCGGGCCGGCACCCCCGAGATGATCGCCGAGGCGGTGGTCCATGCCCTGACCGCCAGTCGCCCGCGTCGACGCTACGCGCGGCCTCGGGACGCCAGGATATTGATCTTCCTGCACTGGCTTTTACCCACCTGGGCGTGGGAGAGAGGCGTCAGGTGGTTGCTGGCACGCTATGCCCGCAAAGCGAGTGACGACAACGGCGGCGGTGCTAGTGTCGACGGAGACGAGGCCGGCCCTGACAGCGGTCCGGAAAACAACAACGAAAGCGGTAATAAAAGCGACGGCGAAAAGCGGGGTGAGGCGGAAAGCTGAGCCGACGCCGGTCAGACCAACGTGGGAAGCATCGAGGGAAGCATCAAGGGAAGCTACAGGGGAAACCACGAAGGAAACGACAAGGGCCCGCCATGCTCAGGCGGGCCCTTGTGCTTGCCATGCTGGTTACAGGCGGCTGGCGGGGCGCAGATCGTAGTCGAAGTACTGCTCCATCAGGCGCTGGAAGGTGCCGTCGGCGTAGACCTCGTTTAGAGCCTGGTTGAAGGTCTCGGCCAGGGCTTCATCGCGGGGGCGCACGGCGATGGCGTTGCCGCGCCCGAAGATCGATTCTGGCGAATTGATACGCTCGCCGACCTGGGTGAAGTCGCCATCCTCGGCCTTGATATCCAGCGCCTCGATGGCCACCGGGTAGTTGATGAAGGCCAGGTCCAGACGCCCGCTTTCCATGTCGAGGGCGACCTCGTCGGCGGTGGCGTAGCGGCGGATATCGAGGGTGTCGCGATAGCGCCCGGTGATGTAGGTGTCCTGGGTGGTACCGCGCTGGACGCCGACGGTCATGCCCTCGAGGCTTGCCAGGTCTTCCGGGTCGACGGCCTCGCCGCGACGGGCCACCCAGACCTTGGGCGACATGGCGTAGGGCTCGCTGAAGCGAACCTGGCGTTCACGCGCTTCGGTGATGCGCATCGACGACAGGATGGCGTCGTACTTGCGTGCCAACAGGCCGGGGATGATGCCGTCCCAGCCCTGGACGATCCACTCGCAGTCCAGTTCGGCGCGTTTGCACAACTCGTTGCCCAGATCGATCTCGAAGCCCGCGAGTTCGCCGTTGGCGTCGCGGTATTCGAACGGTGGATAAGGCACATCGACGGCGATACGCACCTGGCGAGCCTCGTCGCCGAAGGCGGCGGGCATCGTCAGCATCGTCGCGCAGGCGATGGCCAGGGGGGACAGCAGACGCTGGGAGAAAGAGCGCATGGGGAACCTTGTCGTCAGGGAAGAAGGGGGAGGGGTTATCGTTATGGTGACCGTCGACGGGGCCAGCAGGGCCCCGTCGAGGGACTGTCGGGTGAGTTGCACCCAGGCCGTCAGGCCGCCTGCAGCCGCTTGGTGCGACGGTGGTGGCGTACCGCCAGCACGACCGACAGTGCCGCCAGCAACAGCAGGCCCAGCGAGATAGGACGGGTGAAGAACAGCATCCAGTTCTCGTCGGACATCAGCGCGCGGCGCAGGTTGGTCTCGGCGATGGGGCCGAGAATCACGCCCAGTACCAGCGGTGCCAGCGGGTAGTCCAGCTTGCTGAGCACGTAGCCGAAGACGCCGACACCGAGCAGCAGGTAGACGTCGGTGACCCGGTTGTTCAGCGCGAAGGCACCGATCACGCAGCACACCAGGACCACCGGCACGATGATCGACTTGGGCACCTCGGTGACGCGCAGAAACCAGCGCATGCTGAACAGACACACCACCAGTACCATCAAGGCGGCCACCAGCATCGCCATGAACATGCCGTAGACCAGATCACCGTGATCCATGATCAGGCGCGGACCGACGCCGATGCCGTGGACCATCAGCGAGGCCATCAACACCGCGTCCACCGCGCTGCCGGGGATACCGAGGGCGATCATCGGAATCAGGCCGCCACCGGAGGTGGCCGAGTTGCCGGACTCCGAGGCGATCACCCCTTCCGGCGTCCCGGTGCCGAAGGCCTCCGGGGTCTTCGAGGCGCGCTTGGCCTGGTCATAGGCCAGCAGGTTGGCAATGCTGCCGCCGGCGCCGGGCACCGCACCGATGAACACCCCGACCAGTGAAGAGCGCACCAGGTTGACCGGATAGCTTAAGGTTTCCTTCAGCGCCGCCATGGGGTTGAAGTGGACGTCGTCGGGCATCAGCGCCTTGCCGTGCTTGACGCCCTCGGCGTCTTCCACCTCGGACAGCAGCTGGCTGACGGCGAAGATACCGATCAGCACCACCAGAAAGGGGAAACCGTTGGCGAGCAGGTCCGAGTCGAAGGTGAAACGAGCCACCCCCATCATCGGGTCGGAGCCGACGGTGGCAATGAACAGTCCCAGCAGGCCGGTCATCAGGCCCTTGAGCATGGACTTGCCGACCAGGCTTGCGACCACCGTCATGGCGAAGATGATCAGCGAGAAGTACTCCCAGGCGCCCAGCTTGACGGCGATCAGCGCCAGCGGTGGGGCGGCGATGATCAACACCACCACGCTGACCAGGGCGCCGAAGAAGGAAGCCCAGATACCCAGCGCCAGGGCGCGGCCAGGCTCGCCCTTGCGCGCCATCGGGAAGGCGTCGAAGGTGGTCGCCACCGACGACGGCGTGCCGGGGATGCCGAGCAGCGCGGCGGAGATCAGGCCGCCGGTGTAACCGCCGACATAGACCGCCAGCATGGTGGCCACGCCCTGCAGCGGGTCCATGGTGAAGGTCAGCGGCAGGGTCAGCACGATGGCCATGGTGATGGTGAAGCCAGGAATCGCCGAGGCGATGACGCCGGCGATGACACCCAGCAGCATGGCGAACATGGTCGAGAGCGTAAACAGTTGGTCCATGCCGGACAGCAGCGCATCCATCATGAGCAATTTCCTCGAGGAGTCGTTGCCGCCTCAGCCGAACAGGCCGCGGGGCAGGCTGATGACGAAGACGTCGCGGAACAGGGTGTCGACCCCGAGCGAGAACACCAGGGCGACCACCACAGCGATGGCCAGGGCCTTGAGCGAGCGCGCGCCCAGAAGCCATTGACCCGCCAGCAGGAAGGCCAGCGAGGCCAGGCTGAAACCCAGCCAGGGCAGGGCGATGATGTACACCGCAAACAGCGCCAGCACAGCGAAGGCCAGCCGGTGACGCCAGATCCAGGCGCCGACCTGGCCGCGCTCACCGGCGCTCTGGCGCAGGAAGGCACGCGCCTCCTTGAAGGCGATGGCCAGGTTCAATGCCACCAGCGCCGCCAGTACCAGCCGCGGGAAGCTGCCCGAACCCAGTGGTTCCCACATCGACGATGGCAGCGCCTGGGCCCTGACAAAGAGCGCGGTGAACAGCGCCGCCAGGGCGATGTTCAACAGCACATGGGCCAGGGGACCACCCCGGCCCGGGGCGTGCCGCTCCCCGGAAGGGGAGCGGTCGGTGGTGCTCTGGCTCATCGTGCAAGCTTCCCTGACAGACGCTCGATGGTGGCGTTGCTGGTCTCGAGGTACTCGGCGAACGCCTCGGGGCCTTCGAACACCACACTGGCGCCGGCGTTGTGTACCGCCTGGGCGAAGGCCTCGTCCTGGCTCATGGCCTCGAAGGCCTCGGCCAGGGTGTCGATGCGTTCTTCCGGGGTGCCCTTGGGTGCCAGAATGCCGCGAATGATGTTCAGCTTGAGCTCAGGATGGCCGAGCTCGGTGAAGGTCGGTACGTCCGGCGCTTCGGGCTGGCGCTCCTCGCTGCCCACCGCCAGGAATCGCAGGTCACCGTTCTTGACGAACTCGCCGCTTGAGGAGATGTCGCCGATGGCGGCGTCGATGTGGCCGCCGACCAGGGCGCGGATGCGCGAGCCGGTGCCCTCGAAGCCGACGTAGCGGAATTGCAGGTCTTCGGCTTCTTCCATCATGGCGGCGTGGATATGCGGCACGCCGCCCAGGGTCACGCCGAAGCGGACCTCACCCGGATTGGCCTTGGCGTACTCGACGAACTCCTCGAAGGTGGTGTAGGGCGCGCCGGCAGGAACCGTCAGGTACTGGGGTGACTGGGTGACACCCGCCACCGGCTCGAAGTCGTCGTAGTTGAGCTGAGTCAGGCCGGTGTGGTGGGCCACCATCAGGCCTTCATGGACCTGACCGATGGTGTAGCCGTCGGCGTCACGCCGGGACAGTTCCTTGAGGCCAGTGGTGCCGCTGACCCCGGGCATGTTGATCACCGGGATCGGCTGACCAAGCTGGGATTCAGCGTGGTTGGCGACCAGGCGCATCAGGGTGTCGCTGCCGCCGCCCGGCGACCAGGGCACGATGAATTCCACCGGCTTGTCAGGGTAGGCGTCCTGGGCCACGGCCACACTGGCGGCGGCCAGGGCGGAGGCAGAGACCATCAGGGCCAGCGCGGTCCGGGTGCAAGAGCGGCGGGAAAGAGCGGTCTTTGACGGGGTACGGTGCAGGGTCATGGGATTGTCCTGTGCGTCGAGGGCTTTTGTCTGTGATTGTTGGGATGGATGGTCGGGTTGATTGTTATGGGTGGATCGAAGGTCACGCGTGTTGTTGTGGATGGATCGGTGGTGTCGTGTCGTCTCTCAGCCCAGCAGCAGGGCGCCGTAGCCCAGCCCGAAGCACACCACCAGGGCCGGGTGTACGCGGGTCTTGAGCAGCAGCAGTGCTGCCACAGCGGCGATGATCAGGGTGTGCACCAGGCCCGATGTCGCCATGCCCTCCTTGAGGAAGCTGACGGTCAGGTAGGCCATCAGCACCATGACGACAGGACGGACCCACTGGCTCATGGACTTGACCTTGATCGAGTCGCGGTAGCGATAGAGGGTGCCCAGGGCCGCCAGCATCAACAGCAGCGAGGGACCGACGGTGGCCAGCACCGCCACCATGGCGCCGCCGGCGCCGGCCACTTCGTAGCCGATATAGCCGGCCATCTTGGTGGCGATGGGGCTCGGCAGGGCATTGCCCAGCGCCAGCGTCTCGGCGAAGCCCTGGTGGGTCATCCAGCCGTAGGTGCCGACCACCTCGTTCTCGATCAGCGGAATGATCGCGGGGCCACCGCCGTAGCCGACGATATTGGGAATGAAGAAGGCCAGAAACAGCTGCCAGTAGATCATCAGGTACGACCTCCTTCAGGGGCGTTGCGGGGTTTCTCGGGCCTGAGCAGGGCGGCGATCAGGATGGCGCCGATGATCAGTCCCGGGTGCACGCCAAGACCATAGATCAGGCCACCGGCGGCCACTCCCATGACCAGGGTGGCGACCACGCCGAGCCCGGCCCGGGACTTCTGGAAGAAGTCGAAGGTCAGCTGGGCCATCATCACCATCACCACCGGCACCACGCCCAGCCCCATGCCCTGCACCCAGCGTTGGTCGCCGTAGCGGCTGTAAAGGCCGAGCAGCGCGATCATGGCGAAGATTACCGGCACGATCACCGCCACCACCGCATTGATGGCGCCGAACACCCCGCCGACCCGATAGCCGATGTAGCCGGCCATCTTGGTGGCGATGGGCCCCGGCAGGGTATTGCCGATGGCCAGGACATCGGCGAAGGCGTCGTCGTCCATCCAGGCGTGGCGCTTGACCACCTCCTGGTGGACCAGCGGGATCATCGACGGACCTCCGCCGAAGCCGAAGATGCCGATGCGAAAGAAGGCGGCAAATAGCGAAGCTTGTACGCTCATGGGTCAGAGCACCGCGATGGTGGCGTCGGTGCGGGGCTCGGTGCCGCCACAGTAGATGCCGGTCTCGGGGTCACGCAGGATCACCTGGCCACGGCCGTAGCTGCGGCTGTCGGTATCCACCTGCATGCGATGACCACGTGCGGCCATGGCACGTACCAGCGGTGCCGGATAGCCGTGCTCGATACCGATGGTACGACCGCCCATCCACTGCCAGCGCGGTGCGTCCAGCGCCGACTGGGGGTTGAGGCCGAAGTCGACCAGGTTCATCACTACCTGGACGTGGCCCTGGGGCTGCATGAAGCCGCCCATCACGCCGAAGGGCCCCAACGCCTTGCCGTTTCGGGTCAGGAAGCCCGGGATGATGGTGTGGAAGGTCTTCTTGCCGGGCTTGAGCACATTGTCGTGGCTCTCGTCGAGGCTGAAGTCGTGACCGCGGTTCTGCAAGGCGATGCCGGTTTCCGGCACCACGATGCCGGAACCGAAGCCGTGATAGTTGCTCTGGATGAAGGACACCATGTTGCCGTCCGCATCAGCAGTGGCCAGATAGACGGTGCCACCGGCCCTGGGCTTGCCCGGCTGCGGGTCGATGGCCGCGTCCTGGATCAGCTCGCGACGGGCCTCGGTGTAGGCGTCGGACAACAGCTCCTCGACCGTGTAGGTCATGGCCTGTGGCTCGCTGATATGGGTCTTGCCGTCGGTGTAGGCGAGCTTCATCGCCTCGAGCTGACGATGCAGCAGTTCCGGGTCGTCGCGGTGGGACGCCGGATAGCCATCGAGCAGGCGCAGCGCCATCAGCGCCACCAGGCCCTGGCCATTGGGCGGGATTTCCCAGACGTCGACGTCGCGGTAGCGGGCCGAGATCGGGGTGACCCACTCGGGCTGATAGGCCGCCAGGTCGTCCTTGCGCAGATAGCCGCCGGTGCGACGCGAGAAGGCGTCGATGGCCTCGGCCAGCTCGCCCCGGTAGAAGCTCTCCGCCTGACTCTCGGCGATGGCCTCCAGGGTCCTGGCCTGGTCTTCGTTGCGAAACCACTCACCGGCGTCGGGAGCGCGGCCATCGAAGGTAAAGGTGTCGAACCAGGGCTGGGTGGCTTCGCCTTCGAGGTGCTTGTGGAAGGTCACGGTGTCGCGCTGCCACAGGCTGGCGATGACCGGTGACACCGGAAAACCGTCGCGGGCCAGGCGAATGGCGGGTTCGAGCAGGGTCTTGAAGTCCAGCTTGCCGAAGCGGCGCGACAGTTCGGCCCAGGCGGATGGCGTACCGGGCACCGTCACCGGGGTCCAGCCGTAGAGCGGGACCTTGTCGTGGCCGGCCTCGACCAGTGCTTCCCGGTTCAGCGCCTGGGGCGCCACGCCGCTGGCGTTGAGCCCGTGCAGCTCGCCGTTGCCCTGATCGTCGTTGGCGATCCACACCAGCGCGAAGGCATCGCCGCCGATGCCGCAGCCGGTGGGCTCGACCACCGTCAGCGCGGCGGCGGTGGCGATG